>DATNCF010000046.1:0-3326 GCA_035571675.1 Burkholderiales bacterium
AAGCGCACGACGCAATTCAAGGACCAACTGGACGCGCTGCGGGCGGTGGAAAAAAGCCTGATCGAGCGCAGCCAGGGAAAGGCACGATGAGCAGCAAGGCACGCATCCTGGTCGCGGACGACGACCCCGACATTCTCAAGCTGGTGTCCATGCGCCTGGGCGCCGCCGGCTATGAGGTGCAGCAGGCCGACAGCGGCGAGAGGGCGCTGGCCATGTTCTCGGCCGAGCAGCCGCACGTGGTCATCACCGACCTCAAGATGGGCGAACTGGACGGCATGGGCCTGTTCGAGGCCATCCGCGCGCGCGCTTCCACGGTGCCTGTCATCGTGCTCACCGCGCACGGCACCATCCCGGACGCGGTGTCGGCCATCCAGCAGGGCGTGTTCGGCTTCATCCCCAAGCCCTTCGACGGCAAGGCGCTGGTGGAGCAGGTGGAGCGCGCGCTGAAACTGTCCATCGGCGAGGGCCCGGAGGCGGGCGAGGAATGGCGCCGCGACATCATCAGCCGCAGCCCGGCCATGGAGGCGGTGCTGCGCCAGGCGCAGATGGTGGCGCGCACCGACGCCGGCGTGTTCATCCACGGCGCGAGCGGCACCGGCAAGGAATTGCTGGCGCGCGCCATCCACAACGCGAGCAAGCGCACCGGCAAGCCTTTCGTGGCGGTGAACTGCGCCGCCATTCCCGAGAACCTGCTCGAGTCCGAGCTGTTCGGCCACCGCAAGGGCGCCTTCACCGGCGCGGCCTTCGAGCACACCGGCCTGATACCCGCCTCGGACGGCGGCACGCTGTTCCTGGACGAAATCGGCGACATGCCGCTCGCGCTGCAGGTCAAGCTGCTGCGCGTGCTGCAGGACCGCGAGGTGCGGCCCGTGGGGTCCACCCAGGCCGTGCCCGTGGACATGCGCGTCATCTCGGCCACGCACCGCGACCTGCATTCGGAAATGACGGCCGGTCGCTTCCGCGAGGACTTGTACTACCGCTTGAACGTGGTGTCGCTGGACCTGCCCAGCCTCGCCGAGCGCCGCGAAGACATCGTGCCGCTGGCCATGCACTTCCTCAACACCATTTCCGAGCGCAACGGCAAATCCTTCACCGGGTTCGCGCCCGAGGCCGTGGAGATGCTCATCACCGCGCCCTGGGCCGGCAATGTGCGCCAGCTCATGAACGTGGTGGAGCAGGTGGTGGCCCTGGGCGTGCCGGGCGTCATTCCCGCCTCGCAGGTGGCGCAGGCGCTGCGCCAGGAGCCCCAGCCGCTCGCCTCGCTGGAGGAGGCGCGGCGCGGCTTCGAGCGCGAATACCTGATTCGCATATTGCGCATGACGGGCGGCAACGTAACCCAGGCAGCGAAGCTGGCGAAACGCAACAGGACCGAGTTCTACAAGTTATTGGACCGGCATTCGCTTGAGCCCAAGTTATTCAAAACTCCCTCTGCGTAATAGGCATGTAGCTGCTTTTGTCGCCTTCGGGTGACTTGCAAGTTCTTGTTTATTCGGGCGTTCCGTGGCGAGCGTTCGGCCCTGTCGGGGCTTGGTGACAGGTTCGGGCAGGTCTATGGTCTACTTTTACCTCGCAAGTGTTTGATGTAGAACTGCTATTTTGTTCTGGCACGGCGGTTGCAATACGGTCGGCATGGGACCTTTCGGGGTCGTTATTCAGGAGTCCGCCATGTCTGCCATGCAAAACTCTGCCGGCGCGGCGCTGTTGCATGCGCCGGTGCGCCACCGCATCCACCCCCTCACGGCCGCCGCCGCGGTGGCCGTGATTCTGCTGTGCGGCGTGGGCATTGCGTCCATGACCGGGCTGCTGCCCAATGCTTTCTCGCACGCGCCCTCGTCGGCGCAGAGTGATGACACGGCGCCCGCCACGAATATGCACGTGCCGCCCCCGCCTGCGCAGGCCAGCCTCGCCGACAAGGCCTTGCCGCCCGCGCGTCCGGTCATCGCCAGTTGCACCACCTGCGGCACCGTGGAATCCGTGCGCACCGTGGAAGTGAAGGGCCAGGGCACGGGCCTCGGCGCCGTGGCCGGCGGCGTGACCGGCGCGGTGGTGGGCCACCAGATCGGCAACGGCAACGGCAACGGCAACGTGGCCATGACCATTCTCGGCGCGGCCGGGGGTGCGTTTGCCGGCAACGAAATCGAGAAGAACGTGAAGAAGCATTATTCCTATCGCGTCACGGTGCGCATGGACGACGGCACCTACCGCACCATCTCGCAAGCCAACGCGCCCTCGGTGGCCGTGGGCGAAAAGGTGCGCGTTGCGAACGGAACGGTGGTGGCGCGGTCCTAACCTGCATGCAGGACTGCCCACGAGTTTTTCCGCGCATTTTCCAGGTCACACGCGAACGGTCAGGCGCCCTCCCTCCCCGCCCGGCCGCTTTGCGTGACGCCCACTGCCTCAGTTTTTTTGGGGCAGTGGGCGTAACTTTTACAAAAGGACTGCCGGGCCTTGCGCTGGTTCTGGTCGTGGCGGGGCTCGCGGCCTGCACGCAGCCCCGGCCCAAACCCTCCCAGGCCAACGTCAACCTCGCGGGGTTCCCGCCCACCTACAAGCAGGGTTACGTGGACGGCTGCGCCACCTCCCATGGCATTCGCACGGTGCGGGACGAGGCGGCCTTCAAGGCGGATTTCCAGTACGCCTCCGGATGGCGCGACGGCAGGGACATCTGCAAGAAGCGCTGAGTCCTTTATGCTCCCGGTCTTGATCGGACAAGGGAGCGTGCAATGGCGTGGTGGCCTTACCTGATTGTGTTCGCGGGCGCCGGGGTAGGCGGCGCGATGCGCCACGGCATGAACGAACTGGTGAGCAACCTGGCCGGGACCCGGTTTCCCTGGGGCATCATGGCCATCAATGTCTCCGGCTCTCTGCTGCTGGGCCTGTTCGCCGGCTACTTCGCCTTCAAGGGCGAGGCGTCGCAGCACTGGCGCTTGTTCCTCACGACCGGAATTTGCGGCGGCTACACCACCTTTTCCACCTTCTCCCTCGACACCGTGCTGCTCTGGGAGCGCGGGGAAGCAACAATGGCCATCGTATATGTCGTTGCTTCGGTGCTGATATCCATCGCCGCGCTGGTGCTCGGGATGTGGGCCATGCGCGGTTAACTGAGAGATTTTGCGGAGGCTTTAAGGCTTCCCTCATCCCCGACCCTTCTCCCCGGGAGAAGGGTCAAAAGCTCGCTCCGACTACCCCTTTTCCCGAAGGGAAAAGCCTCGTTACAAAACCAGGAACGACGAGCTAAACCGCGATGGGTGCTTTGATGCCGGGATGCGGGTCGTAGCCTTCCAGCGTAAAGTCTTCGTACTTGAAACCGTCGATCTCCTTCACCG
>DATNCF010000047.1:0-6807 GCA_035571675.1 Burkholderiales bacterium
TCGCGTTCCGGGCTTGAAAGGCGCGGTGAAATCGCCAGACTCGTGATGACGATGCGGGGCGGTGATCGTCCCAAGGACGCGCACCTTGAGTTTTCCGAAGTAAGCGTCATGCCCCGGTCTATGTGGGAACCGTGGCTGGTCTTCCGCAAGCCCCTGGACGGCCGTGTCCAGGACAACTTGCGCAAATGGGGAACTGGTGGTTTCAGAAGAATTTCTTCGGAGCGCCCATTTGGTGACGTTATCGAATCCGCCCCCACCCGCGCGAAAGAGCGCTCCATCGCCCCTCATCCAAGCCTGAAGCCACAGGCATTCCTCAGAAAACTCTTACGGGGCGTGCTCCCTTTGGGACAGGGCGTCGTTTTGGACCCCTTTGCGGGCGCCGGATCTACCCTGGCCGCCGCAGAAGCTGTTGGATATCAAAGTATCGGCGTGGAGAAGGACGCCGAATATTTTAATATCGCAGCGAAGGCCATTCCAAAGCTAGCGCTGCTGGAGGCCTGATTTAGCAGTCTTTGAAGACGACCTGTATATCCAGCACTTTCTAAGTTTGCCTATACCCTCGGCATGTAACGTAGCGGTTTTCGTTCCCAGCTCGCCCCGGGGATTTCTACGGAAATCGTCTGTCGTCACCTGCCCTAGATATACCTCGGTAAAGCTCAGTGGCTTCCGATCCGCGGCCGGCTCGGATACGTTGTCCACGTCATATACGAAAACGCACATCCATTGATTTCGGGCGCCATGGGTATCTACCGCTCCACCGGCTTTCCGCGTGGTCTTGATTTCCACGCCATGCTCACCCGCTTTGACGCTGTTTGCGGAATATTTTCCTTTCACGACAAGGTCCGGGTGGCCATTAAAGTATTTATTCTCGACTAACGTCCTAGAATGCTTGGCGAGGCTCGATGTCAGCATATCGGACAGCACTCCCGACATAATCGCTGGCCTCAGCATGTCATCAAGCCGGTCGAGGCCCTTGCCAACCAAGTGTGCATTTACGTCGAAGAAGAAATCGTACACATCCTGGATCGCCGCGGCAAAATCTCCGAGCCGTAACTCATACGGCAAAACGGCTTCCTTGTTAAGGGCCGTTTGATCAATCTGGTTGCGTACGACTGGCATAATGGGGCGGGATTGTAGCCGAATGCGAGGAGTTCGCTTCGCGCGCCCAATTTCTCGGAGGTAGGCATGTCTGACATACCCGATGGCTTCGAGCCCCTCGATCCCTTCGGCAAGTTCCACGAACTGTGCGGCCCTATCTACGCAAAGAAAACGGCCGAAGGCTTCTCCGTGGGCATGCGCGTGGCGGACAAGCACGGCAATCGCGCCACCAACATCCACGGCGGCATGCTGGCCACGCTGGTCGACACGGCCTTCACCTACGCCGCGCGCCACGCCCGCAACCCGCCCCAGCCCAACGTCACCGTGAGCCTCAGCATCGACATGATGGGGCCGGCCAAGCAGGGCGACTGGGTGGAGGTGCGCGTGGAAGTGGGACGCGCCGGCCGCAGCACCACCTTCTTGAGCGGCTTCGTCTGGGTGGGCGAGCAGCGCATCGCGCGCGCCAGCGGCGTGTTCCAGGCGCGTGCGTTGCCCAATACCGCGGCGTGACGGCCGGGGCCGCCATCGCCGCGCGCGGAGCGCCAGGCGCGGCCTTTTTCTTTGCCCCACATCGGCGTCTGGCGCATGCTATAAGCCCTTGTCCGACCATGCAGAGGAAACCCCCATGACGCCCGCCGCCAAAACCCTCGCGCAGTTGATCTACGTCGAACTCGTCGGCCGGGCCATGTACGCCTCCGGGTCGCCGGTGCAGCCCGATGGCGAAAAGCTGGCTCGGGTCTGCATTGCGCTCGCCGAGACCTTCGAGCGCACCGTCACCAAGACCGATATCGAGGACGATCCCAACCGCCCGGTCAAGTTCGACGTCCAGTTGGACGACATCGCCAGTTGGGGGACGAAAAAATGAGGGGACGAAAAGCAGCCGGGCGGGACTAATTCACGAAACTACGTCCGCAACGGCCTTTTTTTCAAATACCTGCGCGCGGGACTTCGTGTATACTGTGCGCCAAGGTTGATTCTGCTTTATTTCCGGTTGGCGTCTCTCCCCCTTCGCAGCCCGCTACATTCCCTCGGCTGCAGAACTTCTCAACAGCAACATCCATCTGCCTGAACCGGTGAGGAACCTCGAGTTCCCGGGCCGATATCAGGAGAATCATCATTACTGCTTTTACTTCCCCCACCGGGGGCGGCCTGTCCGTGCACGCCTCTTCCGCTATTTCTTCCACCAGCGACGCGCCCAAGACTGGCTTGGCCGCGGGCTTTGCCGCCCTGGGCCTGTTGCCCGAACTGTGCCGTGCCGTGGCCGAGCAGGGCTATACCGAGCCCACGCCCATCCAGGCGCGCGCCATTCCCGTGGTCCTGGAGGGCCGCGACCTGCTGGCCGCCGCGCAAACCGGCACCGGCAAGACCGCCGGCTTCACCCTGCCCCTGCTGCAAAGGCTGCGCGCCATTCCGGCCGACGGCAACCGCCCTGCGCGCACCGCCGTGCGCGCCCTCATCCTGGTGCCCACCCGAGAACTGGCGGCGCAGGTGCAGGACAGCGTCAAGACCTACGGCAAGTACGTGCGCGCCACCTCGACCACGGTTTATGGCGGCGTCGGCTTCCAGCCCCAGGTCACGGCCCTGCGCCGCGGCGTGGAAATCCTGGTGGCCACCCCGGGCCGGCTGCTCGACCACATCCAGCAGCGCACCGTGGACCTGTCCAAGGTCGAAATCCTGGTGCTGGACGAGGCCGACCGCATGCTCGACATGGGCTTCATCCACGACATCCGCCGCGTCGTGGCGCTGCTGCCCAAAAAGCGCCAGAGCCTGCTGTTCTCGGCCACGTTCTCCGAGGAAATCCGCACCCTGTCGGCGCAGTTCCTCAACGACCCGGCCACCGTCGAAGTGGCGCGCCGCAACGCGCCCATCGAGCTGGTGACCCAGGTGGTGCACCCGGTAGACAAGGACCGCAAGCGCGAACTGCTCACCCATCTGGTCAGCAGCGGCGACTGGCGGCAGGTGCTGGTGTTCTGCAAGACCAAGCACGGCGCCAACCGCCTGGCTGAACTGCTGGAGCGCGACGGCATCGAGGCCGATGCCATCCACGGCAACAAGAGCCAGCCGCAGCGCATGCGCGCGCTCAAGCGCTTCAAGGACAACGAACTGCGCGTGCTGGTGGCCACCGACATCGCGGCGCGCGGCATCGACATCGACGCCCTGCCGCACGTGGTCAACTTCGACCTGCCCAACGTCTCGGAAGACTACGTGCACCGCATTGGTCGCACCGGACGTGCTGGTTCAGAAGGCGATGCGGTATCCTTAGTTTGTGCTGAAGACCGGCCGTTGCTTTCCGCAATCGAGAGATTGATCGGGAAGCGCGTCGAGCAAAAAGTAATCCCCGGTTTCGAACCCAAGCATTCATTCAAGCCAGCGGAGGAACAGAGGGCCGGCCGCGGTAATCGCCAGGGCAAGCCTCCAGGTAATTCGCGAGGCGATTCACGAGGCGCGCGCCCTCCGGCGCGCGGGAATGGGGGCGACCACCGGTCTTCGCAAAACGGCCAGCATGCCCGCCCCGGCACAGCGCCCCGCAAATCTCCCCGCGGCGCAGCCGCGGGCTTCGAGTCCAACGAAAGGCCCCGGGGTGCCGCGGGCTTCGAGTCCAACGGCAAACCCCGGGGTGCCGCCGCCCCTCAGAACGGGCGCCGTCCGCAGCCAAACCAGGGCCAACGCGTCCAGCCGCAGCCCTCATCTTGGGAAGCCGAGCGCAAGGCCCAGGTCGAGCACTTCCGCAGAATGGCCCGTGAAGAAAACGAAGGCACAGGCGGCGGTGCCCTGCTGAGCCAGCGCAAACCCTCCTGATTCCTAACTCCGAGCTTCACCTAAACGCCGCGTCGGTTCGCCTTCGCGGCGTTTTTCATTTGCCCATCCTAAACTTATGATTGCCTTGACAATATTTGCCTAGGCAATTAAAATATTCCCTGCCGGCATAACCCTGCCCCGCCTTTGTCCCCACATTGCAGGGTTTAACCGCGCTTTCTTTTCAGCCTGTCGTGACCAAGCCCATTTACGATCCCCGCACCTTCGATTCGCGCGAATCCGTGGGCGCGCACGTGGCCAAGCTGCGCAAGGCCTTCCTCGCCGCCATCGACGCCGAGTTGGCGCCGCTGGACGTGAGCGCGGCGCAGTGGATGATCATCATGATCCTCGCCGCGCGCACCGCCGCCACCGCGGGCGAGCTGGCCAAGGAAATGAACTACGACCCGGGCGCCATGACGCGGCTGCTCGACCGCCTGGAGAACAAGGGGCTGGTGAGCCGCAGCCCTTCGGCCTCCGATCGCCGCGCCGTGGCCCTGGAGCTCACGCGCGCCGGCCAGGCGCTGCGGCCGAAGATTTCCGCGGCGCTCGCCAAGGTCAACAACCACCTGCTGCGCGGCTTCACCCACGAACAAGTGGACCAACTCCAGAAATTTCTCATCCGGATGATCGCCAATGCCTGAACCGATCTCTTTCTCGCCGCCTTTTGCCCGGCATTTCGCCCCGCATTGCGCAGAGTGGCTGCGGCATGCCCGGACCGCCGCCTCGGTCATCGCGATGGGCCTGCTGGCCGGTTGCGTAAGCTACCGCGGCATCGATCCCAAGGCGCAGCCGGCCGAGGCATCCAGCCTCGCCGCCTCGCAATCGCTGGGGCAGGCCGCGGTGGCCAACGGCCAGTGGCCCGCCGCCGAGTGGTGGAAGCGCCTGGGCGATGCCCAGCTCGACCAGCTCGTGAGCGAAGCGCTGGCCGGCAGCCCCAACATCCGCGCCGCCATCGCGCGCGAGGACAGCGCGCTCGCCGCCGCCACCATCGTGGGCGCGCAGCAGGGCCTGGGCGTGACCGCGGGCTACGACCTCACGCGCCAACTGCTGTCGCGATATGGCCTGGTGCCGCAGGGCTTCGGCGGCAAGTGGTTCACCACCAACCAGCTTGCGCTCAACTTCCAGTACCAGGTGGATGTCTGGGGCCGCAACCAGGCCGCGCTCGAAGCTTCCCTCGGTCAGGTCAAGGCCGTGGAGGCGGAAGTCCAGGCCGCGCGTCTGTCGCTGTCCACCGCCGTGGTGCAGGCCTACATCGAACTGGCGCGCAATTTCGAGCAGGCCGACATCGCCCGCGCCATGCTGAAGCAGCGCGAAGGCCTGCTCAGCCTGGCGCACGAACGGTTGAACGCCGGACTGGATTCGCAAATCGACGTGCGCCAGGTCGAAGTGTCGCTGCCCGAGGCGCGCGCCCGCATCCTCCAGTACGAGCAGGCCGTCGAAATGGGACGAAACCAACTCGCCGCGCTGCTCGGCCAAGGGCCCGACCGTGGCAAGCGCATCGGCCGGCCGCAGTTCGCCGTCTCGGCCATGGATACGCCCCTGCCCTCGAGCCTGCCCGCCGATCTGCTCGGCCGCCGCCCCGACATCGTGGCCGCGCGCTGGCGCATCGAGGCCACGCGGCGCGACATCCAGTCGGCCAAGGCCGCGTTCTATCCCAACATCAACCTCGCCGGCATCGTGGGGCTGCAAAGCCTGGTGCTGTCCAAGTTCCTGTCCACCCAGGCCGAGTTCATGTCCTTCGGCCCGGCCGTGCGCCTGCCGCTGTTCGGCAGCGGCACGCTGCAGGGCACGCTGGCGGCGCGCGACGCCGACTACGACGCCGCGGTGGAGCGCTACAACCAGTTGCTGGCCGACGCGCTGCGCGAGGTGGTGGACCAGGTGGACGCGCTGCGCTTCACCGACCAGCAGGGCGCCGAGCTGGACCGCGCCATGGCGCTGGCCGAGGACAGCTACCGCCTGGCCCAGGCGCGTGAATCGGGCGGCCTGTCCGGGCGCCTGCCCGTGCTTTCGGCCGAGGGCCAGCTTCTCATGCGCAAGTCCACGCTGGTGGACCTGCGCGGCATGCGCCTCGCCCTCAACATCGGCCTGGTGCGGGCGCTGGGCGGGGGCTACGAGCCCGGCAGCGAACAATCGCCCGCCCGGAGCCCCAGCGCGAGCGAGACCCCTGCGATCGCCACCCGTGCTGCGAGCGCCAGCCCTGCCGCAGGCGCGACTCCGGCCGCGGGCGCGGCACCCGCGGCCGGCGCCGCGCGCTGAACGACACGAAAAACAAGGATTCGAAATGGCAAATCAGGAAGACAACGAAAACGGTTCCAACGGCAAGCGGCGCCTGTTCATCATCGTGGTGCTGCTGGTGTTCGCGCTGGGCGCCGCGGCTTACGGCCTGTGGTGGATGACGCGCGGCCGCTACGTTGAAAGCACCGATGACGCCTATGTGGGCGGCAACCTGGTGCAGATCACGCCGCAGATCGCCGGCACCGTGACCGGCGTACACGCCGACGAGACCGAGTACGTCAAGGCCGGCCAGACGCTGATCGACATGGACAAAGCCGACGGCCGCGTGGCCCTGGACCAGGCCGAGGCCCAGCTCGGCATCACCGTGCGCCAGCTCAGCAACATGGTGTCGACCACGGGCGAGCGCGAATCCGCGGTCTCGCAGCGCCGCGCCGACGTGGAACGCGCGCGCACCGAGCTGGCCCGCGCCCGCGACGATCTGGCGCGGCGCGAGAAGACCGCCGCCAGCGGCGCCGTGTCCGCCGAAGAGACCGAGCACGCGCGCACCGCCGTGGCCAGCGCGCAGGGCGCGCTGCAGGGCGCGCAGGCCGGCCTGGAAGCCGCGCAGCGCGCCCTGGCCTCGCAGCAGACCCTGGTGCAGGGCACGCCGCTGGAAACCCATCCCCAGGTGCTGGCCGC
>DATNCF010000048.1:0-9792 GCA_035571675.1 Burkholderiales bacterium
CCGCGCGGTTCGCTGCTGCTGCTCGACGAGCCCACCAGCGCGCTCGACCAGGTGACCGAGGCGCGCGTGTTCCAGCGGCTGCGCGAAAACCTGCCCGACACCAGTTTGATTGCCTCGGTGCATCGCATGAGCGTGCTGGCGCAATTCGACAAGGTGATCCTCATGCAGGCGGGCCGCATCATCGACTGCGGCAGCGTGGACGCCCTGCTCGCCCGCCAGCCCCTGATGCGCGAAATGATGCAGGGGGCCGAAGCCGGCATGCAGGGTGCTGCCTGATCGCCGATCCCGCTTATCGCTGATCACTGAACCGACTGTCCCGGGACTCGCTCTCAGCGCCGTCAAGAGTTCCGGGGCACCCCAATTGGCCCCCTTGCCTGCCCCGGTCGGGGCCGGCCGGTTCCGGCCCAGGACCTCTTGTTGTAAATCGTGCAAACACTAAGTTACAGGCACTGCGACAGGCGCCGCCCGTGCACCTTTGTAGTGCTTGCCCGACAGGATCAAAAGCGCTCGTCTGATTGGCCCTCGCTGTGCCCCTACTGAAAATCCATCAGGCATTTCCGGCTTTTAATCGAATTTCTGGAAGGTCAACGCAATGAAAAAAGCAATTCTTGCGGCCGCAGCGGCCGCCGCGCTGTCGGCCCCCCTGATGGCCCAGGCACAAACCCCCAACAGCAACGCCGGCAGCGGATTCAGGATGCCGTACCAGAGCGGTTGGTGGGGTTATGCCGGCATTTCCGGCGGCGTCTCCGACTATCGCAACTGCCCCATTGGCTCGTGCGACAAGCGCGACGATGCCTGGAAGGTCTATGCCGGTGGGAACTTCAACCAGACTTTCGGCGGCGAAATCAGCTACGTGGACCTCGGCAGCCTGAGCTACACCGGCGGTTCCGCCGACGCCCACGGCATCAACCTCAGCCTTACGGCAGGTTTTCCGCTGGGGCGCGCATCCAGCCTGTTCGCGAAGGTCGGCAGCATTTACAGCCGGACCAATGCCTCGGGATTCGCCGCGGGCACCGAGCGCGACTGGGGCCTGAGCTACGGCGTCGGAGCCACGCTGGGCTTCACCGACCACTGGCAAGGCCGCATCGACTGGGACCGCTACCGCGTGTCCTACGTGGGCCGTGACAGCGACGTCGACGCGCTCACCGTGGGCGTGCAGTACCGCTTCTAGGCGGAAGACGGCGCGGGAGCGGGAGCGTGCAACGTGCTGAGCTCCCCGCCTTCGAACGCGGGGACAGGCCGCTCCACTTGCCGCGTGGCATTGCCGTGCAGCATCCGCATGGCGCCGCCTATCGCCCGGAGAGCCACGAGGCGGCGAGCCGTGCCGCGGTGGCGCGCAAGCTCGCCCGCCTGCTGGACTATGACTGGTGTACCGAATTTCCGGCGTTTGGTTTGCAGCCGCCTCTGTCGAAGACGCGGGCGCATTCGCGCCATGTTTACTTCGTCCCCGACGATACGTTGAGCGCGCGCGAAGCCCGGGACCTCGGCATCCGCGATGAGCGCGACCTGTTCGGCGGCGTGGTGCCGCACGCCTATATGAAGGGAAAAACCATCACGCACGCCCTGGTGAGGGCCGGAGCGAGTTCGCCGCCCGGCTGGGAGCCACGGCTGCCCGAGCGCATCGCCGACCTGGTGCTGCCGGGGTACAGCGCCTTTTCGTTGGCCGACGCCGAGCGCGCTCTCGAGCGTCTGCTGGAGGCGGGGCCGGCCCGGGTGAAGCTGGGCGATGGCATAGGCGGCGGCGGCCAATCCCGCGTCGACGATCTCGACCGGATGGAAGCGGTCATGAACCACTTGGACGATGCGCAACTGCGGCGTCAGGGCGTGGTGATCGAGCAGCACCTCGAAGAGTTGGCCACGCACAGCGTTGGGCTGGTCCGCGTGGCAGAACTGCGCATCGCCTACTGCGGCACCCAGCGCCAGACGCGCAACCACGCAGGCCACTCGGTTTACGGCGGCTCCGACCTGCTGGTGGTGCGCGGGGGATTCGACGAATTGCTCGGCATTGCGCTGCCGGCGCACGGTGCCGAGGCGGTACGCCTGGCGCGGCGCTTCGACGAGGAGGTCAGCGCGCAGGTGCCGGGCTTTTTCGCATCGCGCCGCAACTACGACGTCATCCTGGGCCGCGACGCGCGCGGCCGCGAGCGCCAGGGCGTGCTCGAGCAGTCGTGGCGCATCGGCGGGGCCAGCCCCGCCGAAGTGGCGGCCATGGAGGCCTTTCGCCGCGACCCAGGCACGCGCGTGGTGCGGGCGAACTGCGTCGAGGCCTACGGCGACGAAGAACCGCCGACCGGCGCCGACGTCCATTACAGCGGAGTGGATGCGCGCATCGGCCGATTGAGCAAGTACAGCATGGTGGAGCCGCTGGCATGAGGGCGCGACGATGAAGGTATTGCTAAAGCCGCTGTCCATCGACGTGGACGGCCAGGCCATCGCCGGCTCACTGCTGTTGCACACGCCGGCCGTGCCGGGCGTGCTGTTCGTGCACGGCTGGGGCGGCAGCCAGGAGCAGGACCTGGAGCGCGCGCGCGAGGCCGCCGCCCTGGGTTGCGTATGCCTGACCTTCGACCTGCGCGGCCACAACCTCACCCGCGGCCAGCGCGATAAGGTAAGCCGCGCCGACAACCTGCGCGACCTCATCGCCGCCTATGACCTGTTCGCCGCGCAGCCCAGCGTGGAAGAGTCGGCCATTGCCGTGGTGGGCTCGAGCTACGGTGCCTACCTCGCCGCCCTGCTCAGTACTTACCGGCCGGTGCGCTGGCTGGGGCTGCGCGCGCCGGCCCTGTACAAGGACGACAACTGGGAAGTCCCCAAGCGCCAGCTCAACCTCGACCCCGACCTCGCCGCCTACCGGCGCAAGACCATCGCTTGGCAGGACAACCTGGCTCTGCGCGCCTGCGCGCAGTTCCGCGGCGACGTCCTGATGGTGGAATCCGAGCACGACGAACTCATCCCACACGCCGTGGTGGCCAACCATTTGGCGGCATTCTCCCACGCGCGCTCGGTCACCTACCGCACCCTGGCCGGCGCCGACCATGCGCTGTCCCACCAAGCCGACCAGCGCGGCTACACCACACTGCTCATGAACTGGCTGACGGAAATGGTGCTGGGCGCCCGTGCCGAAGCCGTGCCGCCCGAAGTGCCGGCGCAGGACAAGAAGCCCGAGCCCAGCGACGCGGCCGACAGTCTCATGCACCCGGCGTAAGGCGGAACTCAGTCGGTGGCGGGCAAAATGGGATGCCGGACCTTCCTGGCGACCGGCTGCGGGAAACCCGGTGCGTATTCGTAGGGCAGCATGGGGCGCTCGCTCTCGGCCTTGCGCCGCTGCTCCTCGAAATCCAGTCTCTTGTCCCAGAACATCCCGCGTCCGCGGCGCTGGGACTCTTCAACGGCGGGGTTTGACTCCACCACGCCGCGCAGCAGCCGCGTCAAATCGGATTCATAGGTGATGGCATGCATGATGCGCTCCTCGCAAAGGACGGCATCATGCTCCCACGCCCGGCGCGGGCGGTCTGTCGGCGAAGTCCCGACGAGGGCGACGAGGCCAACCACGCCGCGAATGTGGCGAAACGGCCGAGGACGCCCTCGCCGCCGCGAGGCCTACGCCGGCTGGTCCAGGTCGAAGGCCTTGTGCAGGGCGCGCACCGCGAGCTCCATGTACTTCTCGTCGATGACCACCGAAATCTTGATCTCGGAGGTGGAGATCATCTGGATGTTGATCCCCTCTTCCGACAGGGTGCGGAACATTTTCGAGGCGATGCCGGCATGGGTGCGCATGCCCACGCCCACCATGGACACCTTGCAGATTTTCGCGTCGCCGCGGATGTCGGTGGCCTTGATGTGCGCCTTGACCTGGCTGTTCAGCACGTCCAGGGCCTTCTGGAACTCGTTGCGGTGCACGGTAAAGGAAAAGTCCGTCATGCCGTCCACGCCGGCGTTCTGGATGATCATGTCCACGTCGATGTTGGCGTCGCCGATGGGGCCCAGGATGGTGTAGGCGATGCCGGGCCGGTCGGGCACCCCCATCACGGTGATCTTGGCCTCGTCGCGGTTGAAGGCGATGCCGGAAATGATGGCGTCTTCCATCTTCTCGTCTTCCTCGAATGTAATCAGCGTGCCCGAATTCGCCTCCTCGGCGAGCGGGATAAGCGGGTCGGTCAGGCTGGACAGCACGCGGAGCGGCACCTTGTACTTGCCGGCGAATTCCACCGAGCGAATCTGCAGCACCTTGGAGCCAAGGCTGGCCATTTCCAGCATTTCCTCGAAGGTCACCGAGGGCAGCCGCCGTGCGTCGGGCTCGACGCGCGGGTCGGTGGTGTAGACGCCGTCCACGTCGGTGTAGATCAGGCATTCGTCGGCTTTGAGCGCGGCCGCCAGCGCCACGGCCGAGGTGTCGGAACCGCCGCGCCCCAGGGTGGTGATGTTGCCGGCGTCGTCCACGCCCTGGAATCCAGCCACCACCACCACCACGCCCGAGGCGAGGTCGTTGCGTATGGCCTGGTCGTCGATGCTGCGGATGCGCGCCTTGCTGAAGGCGTCGTCGGTGAGAATGCGCACTTGCGCTCCGGTGTAGCTGCGCGCCGGAACGTCCTGTGCCTGCAGCGCCATGGCCAGCAGGCCGATGGTCACCTGCTCGCCGGTGGAGGCAATCACGTCCAGTTCGCGGGGGTCCGGGTCGTCGGTGATTTCCCTGGCCAAGCCGAGCAGGCGGTTGGTTTCCCCGCTCATTGCCGAAACCACGACAACAAGTTGATGGCCCGCCGACTTCCATTTGGCCACGCGGCGCGCCACGCTCTTGATGCGCTCGGGGGTGCCCACCGATGTGCCGCCGTATTTGTGTACGACCAGTGCCAAGAAATTACTCCGAAAAGTCTTGAATTTTATCGTGTTTTTGCCGCCCTGGTAAAGGTCTGCCGCGTTTCGGCCGCGGTCGGACGGAGTCTTTGGCCCTGCCTTGCCAAAGCGGCGGCCGCCCCCGGGGTCCCTGGCACAGTCCCTGCAAAAAGGGGCATGAGGGCGCCGCAACACCGTTTCCACTTACACGAATTGCAAATTCGCTGGGCCGGGGAAAAGGGGCGCATCGGCTGGGAGGCCGATGCGCCCCTGCTTTTTTGTACGTTTTCCCGGCGCGGCCATCGGCCATTCGGCACAGGGCGGGCCGCAAGGAACGGCGCCGTGCGGTAGGAGAAGCCCTGACATCATCTTCATCGGCAGGCCGATAGGGGGCATAAGCCCCCTTCAATAGACTCGTTTGCACGAGCACCGGCAAAAATTACCTGTCAGAAACGGATGATGCTTCCCACCGAATGCCTGGAAAAAACACCGCCCGCGCGGCAACCAAATATGGATGGCGCGGAGGGGCGGCGCGCACTGGGCCCGCACGAGCACCAGCGGCGCGAGCGGCAGCAGCGACCTGACGGCTTCGGCCTCCTGTTCGGGGTATCGCCGCGCATGCTCGAGGTCTACCGCATGATCCGCAAGGTGGCCCCCACCGATGCCACGGTGTTCGTGGTGGGCGAGAGCGGCAGCGGCAAGGAACTGGTGGCGCACACCATTCACCAATTCAGTTCGCGCGCCGGCAAGCCCTTCGTGGCCGTCAACTGCGGCGCCATCCCGGCCAACCTGATCGAGGCCGAGTTGTTCGGCTACGAGAAAGGCGCCTTCACCGGCGCGGTGCGCGCGCACAAGGGATTCTTCGAGCGCGCCGCCGGGGGCACCTTGTTTCTCGACGAGATCGCCGAGATGGCCCCCGAGATGCAGGTGCGGCTGCTGCGCGTCCTGGATGCGGGGTGCTTCACCCGCGTGGGGGGCGACGTGGAAATCCCCTGCGACGTGCGCGTGGTGGCCGCCACCAACCGCCCACCGGCCCTGGCCGTGGACGACAACCATCTGCGCGAGGACCTGATGTACCGGCTCGCGGTGTTTCCCATCGAGCTGCCGCCGCTGCGCGAGCGCGGCGACGACATCGCCCTGCTCGCGCGGCACTTCGTCGAGGAACTGAACCAAAAGACCGGCGCGTCCTTCGGCCTGACGCCGGCGGCGCTGGACAAGATTCGCGCCCACCCCTGGCCCGGCAACGTGCGCGAACTGAAGAACTGCCTGCACCGCGCCTACATCCTGGCCGACAACAACATCGACGTGGAGCACCTGGTCACGCTGCCGCGCCAGAACGGCGCCGCGCGGGGGGCGGGCGGCGACTCCCTGCGCTTCGCCATCGGCACGTCGCTGGAAGACATGGAGCGCGAGACCATTTTCGCCACCCTGGACCACTGCGGAGGCAACAAGCGCCGCACCGCCGAGATGCTCGGCGTGAGCCTGAAGACCCTGTACAACCGACTGACCGAGTACGCGGCCGAGGCGCGGCAGTCCGCCGCGCCGGCCGTCCCGGCACCGTCCACCGAACCCGCCGAGCCCGCCGGCGCAACCGCCTTGCCGGCAACACCTGCCGGCTCCACCGCCTTGCCGGCAACACCTGCCGGCTCCACCGCCATGCCGGCCGCCCCTGCCGGTTCCACACACACCATGGAGAGCGATCGTGCCTGAATCCCTCACTGTGAAAGATTCACCCAAAGCCGCCGAGCCCGCGCGCGAGGAACGCAGCTCTTCCACTTCGGCCCCCATGCCGGGCCAGAAATGGGGGCTGCACATGATCCGTATCCTCATCGCCGACGATCACGCCATCGTGCGCGCCGGCCTGAGGCAGTTCGTCACCGGAGAAATGGACATGCAGGTGGCCGGAGAAGCCGAGACCGGCAAGCAGGTCCTGGACATGATCCGCAACAACGACTACGAAGTGGTCCTGCTCGACATCTCCATGCCTGACCTCTCGGGCGTGGACATCCTGCAGCGCCTCAAGCGCATTAAACCCGAACTGCCGGTGCTCATCCTGTCCGGCTTTCCCGAGAACCAGTACGCGGTCAACCTCATCCGCACCGGCGCGAGCGGCTATCTCAACAAGGAAAGCGCGTCCGAGGAACTGGTCAAGGCCATCCGCGTGGTGGCGCAGGGCCGCAAGTACGTCAGCCCGGGCCTGGCCCAGATCATGGTCAAGGACCTGGCATCGGACCAGGGCGACCGGCCCTTGCACAGCACGCTGTCAGAACGGGAATTCCAGATTTTCCGCAAGCTGGCCGCCGGCGCCGGGGTCTCGCGCATCGCCGCCGAACTGAACCTGTCGGTCAAGACCATCAGCACCTATCGCAGCCGGGTGTTGGAGAAGATGAACATGAAAAACAACGCCGAACTGACTTCGTACGCGATACGCAACCGCCTGATCGACTAGCGAGGCCGGTTCCCGCTTTCCGCAAACGAACAGCGAATGGACGGCATCCCGGCTCAGGCCTCGCTCGGAAGCGAGCCATCCCACCGCGACATGCGCGCCCATCCCCATCCCACAGCCAGCGCAGCGCCGGTCCGGGTCTTCCTGGTGGAGGACTCGCCCAAGATCCGGGAGCGGCTGGTCGAGGGCATCAGCATGGCGGGAAAGGTGGAGGTGGTGGGATGCGCCGACACCGAAGCCGGCGCGCAGGATTCCCTGGCCCGGCTGGACTGCGACGTGGTCGTGCTCGACCTCGACCTCAAGCAGGGCAACGGCCTGCGCGTCCTGCAATGGCTGCGCGCCGGGTCCACGCGCACCAGGCCCGTGGTCATCGTTTTCACCAACTATGTGATGTCGCACTACCGCACGCAGAGTCTGCGGCTGGGGGCGGATTTCTTTTTCGACAAGGCACGCGATTTCGACCGCGTGCTCGAAGTGATCCAGGGCGTCGCGCCCGAGGCATGAGCCCGGGTGGACTCCATTCCCGCACAGGAAGGAAGCTCCACCTCTCCGGCGGCCGAGGCCACGGCCATGCACGGCAAGAAGCTTTCGTCGCGCGCCGCCCTGTGGACACTGGCGGTCGTGGCCGGCATCGCGGCGCTGTACTTCGCGCGGCTTTTCATCGTGCCGGTGCTGGTCAGCGTCCTCGCCAGCTACACCCTCGCGCCGGTGGTGCGCCTCATGGAAAAAGCCCGGCTGCCGCGGCCGCTGGCCGCCCTGGTGGTGCTGGTCGTGCTCACCGCCGGAGCGGCATGGGGGGTGTTGTCACTGCGCGATGACGCCCAGCGCATGCTGGACAGCCTGCCCGAAAAGGCTCGCCAGGTGCGTCAAAGCCTGGCCGCGAGCGCGCGGGTGGGTCCCAATCCCCTGCAGCAGCTTCGCAAGGCGGCCAACGAGCTGCAGCGCGCCGCGGCGGAGGCGGCCGGGAGCGGCGCCCCCAGCCCAGGCAACGATGCGCAGCCCTTCGCCGACTGGCGCGACTACGCGCTCAAACAGTCCGGCAACCTGCTGGTGGCCGTCGCCGCCGAGGGCCCCGTGGTGGTGATCCTGACTTTTTTTCTGCTCGCGTCAGGGGACCATTTCCGGCGCAAACTGATGAGCGTCGCGGGGCCGTCGTTGTCGCGACGCAAGATCACATTGGGCATCCTCAATGAAATCGACGCCCAGGTGCAGCGCTACATGCTGGCCCTGGTGGCGAGCAACCTCGCGGCCGGTTTGGGCATTTGGGCGGTGTTCAGCCTGTTTGGCCTGCAAAACGCCGGCCTGTGGGGCACGGCAGCCGGCATCCTGCACTTCATTCCCTATCTGGGCCCAGGCATGGTCACGCTCGCCGCCACCGGCGCGGCCTTTTTGCAACTCGGCTCGCTGGGGCAGGCGGCCGGCGTTGGCGCATCCAGCCTGGTGGTGTTCGTCGTGACCGGCATGCTGCTCATGCCTTGGCTGCAAAGCCGCCTGTCGCGCATCAATGCCACGGTGCTGTTCGTGGCCCTGCTGTTTTTTGGCTGGTTGTGGGGGGTGTGGGGCCTGCTGCTCGGCGCACCCCTTGCCGCGGTCGCGAAGGTCATTTGCGACCGTGTCGAACCTTTGCGGCACGTCGGCGAGTTGATGGGCGATTAGGCCCCCCCCCCGTGGGCGCCCTCCCTGGGCGCCTTCCCATCGGCGCCCTCCCTGGGCGCCTTCCCATCGGTGCCCTCCCTGGGCGCCATCGCATCGGCGCCCTCCCCCATGGGCGTCACCATTGGACGTCCCTCCGTTCCTGTTTTCTCAGTCGCGCACCCGGATTTCGGCGTCCTCCTTGGTCTGCGCCATCTTGTGGGCATAGTCCAGCGCGTCTCGCTTGCTCGAAAAGGACGCAATGGGCTTGACGAAGCCCCCTTCGTTCACCTCCCACTGGCCGGAGCGCGATTGCTCCACGGTGTAGCACACCTTTCCTTCCGCCTTGGTTTCCATGTCGTCTCCTTGAGTACGAAGATGCAATGCGCGAGTGGCAATGCGATTGCGGGACGCAAGCGGTTGTTTCCCGGACTGACAGCCGAGGCAACCGCCGGCCTCGCAGGCAACCGGTGCAAACCGCGTGCCAAAAAAAGCGCTGGGAAAAATGCAATGCAATGAATGAACTGCCTCGATGCCGGGCGGCGTCCGCGGGATGCGTCCTTACATGGCCGCGGGCAGGAATTACAAGCAGCACGTGCCGCGCCCGCGCAAACGGCTGATTTGTCTGCCCGAGGACTTGGCACGACAGTTGCGACGAAACGGACAGGCGGCTTTGTCCGCCGGAGCATAAGGAGGCGTCATGAACTGGGATCGCATCGAAGGCAACTGGAAGCAATTTAAAGGCAAGATCAAGGAACAGTGGGGCCAGCTCACCGACGACGAGTTGGACGTCATTGCCGGAAAACGCGACCAACTCGCGGGCAAGCTGCAGGAGCGCTACGGCGTATCGCGCGACGAGGCCGACCGGCAACTGGATGACT
>DATNCF010000049.1:0-5665 GCA_035571675.1 Burkholderiales bacterium
AAAAGCGCGGCCGCAGCAGGTTGCTCTTTTGCGCGAACAGACCGCGCAGGTCGGTGCCCGCGTATTCGAGCGCCCCATTGCCCAGGCTCACGGCGAACGACATGTAGGAGGCGGCCGTAGGCACTCCGAGATGACGGAACAGCGCCGTCAGGTTGGGGTAGGCCGGCTCGTTGTAGACGATGAACCCCGTATCGACGGGCAGACTGCCGCAGCCGCCGGGCACATCGACCGTGTTGCTGTGACCGCCGATGCGGTTGTCGCTCTCGAAGACCGTCACCTCGTGCCGCTCGGCCAACATCCAGGCACACGACAAGCCGGCGACTCCGCTGCCGACGACGGCAATGCGCAGCCGGGGAATGGACGCGCCGGGCCGTGACGGTCTGGTTTTCTCGGGGCTGGTTCTTTGCATTGAGGTCTCCGGCGGCGTTCGTGACTTCTACGCAGTCGGGCGCCATTCGGATTGCTGCCCTGGGGCTGCGATGATCCGATCAGGCGCTGGCTGCGTAGAAGCGAGATGGCAGCTCACCGTCCTCAACCCCTTGATCCTGCGGGGCCTTCCACGATCCGCGGCCGCCGAGCGCTCACCTTGACCGTTGTCCCCATTGACCCCGAACGCAGTGCCAAGCCTGGCGATGCCTGGGATGAAGCCCTGCGCGCCCTGGCTGAGCAGGGAGACAAAGAGGCCTTTGCGAGGCTGTTCGCGCACTTCGCGCCGCGCGTCAAAAGCTTTCTGATGCGCGCTGGCAGCCCCGAGGTCCAGGCCGAGGAGCTCGCGCAAGAGGTCCTCGTGGCGGTTTGGCGCAAGGCGGCGCTGTTTGACGCGTCCAAGGCAACCGCGTCGACCTGGATCTTCACGATTGCCCGGAATCTGAGCGTGGACTGGCGGCGCCGCGGCAGAGGGCTCGACCGGCAGGACGACGATGTCGACTTCGACCTCATCGAGGCCGGCGAGCCTGGCGTCGAGGATCGCCTGCACGCCTCGCGTGAGTCGGCGCGCCTGCGCGGCGCCCTGGCACAGCTGCCGCCCGAGCAGCAGCAGGTGCTGCGCCTGGCCTACTTCGACGATGAATCGCACTCCCGGATCTCGACCGCGCTGGGCATCCCGCTCGGTACGGTCAAGTCACGGGTGCGCTTGGCGGTCGCACAGTTGCGCCGTTTGCTGGAACGATGAACATGATGGACGTCCGTCATCACCCTGAGAATGAACTCTTGCTGGCCTACGCGGCCGGCCGTCTTGAAACCGGCATGCGCCTGGTCTTGTGCAGCCATCTGGAGCTGTGCCCTGCGTGCCGCAAGCGCGTGCGCGCGCTCAATGCGCTTGGTGGCGTATTGCTTGGAGAGATGGAGCCTGCGGCGATGGCCAGCGATGCGCTGGCACGCACGCTGGCGCGCATTGATGCGCCCGCGCCTCTGGTGGAGCGCTCGAAAAAGGTGAGCGCCCCGCCGCCATTGCCACCCGGCGCGATCTGGCCCCAGGCGCTCGCGCATTGCAGCGCGACGCCTTGGCGCTGGATCGGGCCCGGCATGCGCTGGAGCCGCGTCAGCGTGCCTGAAGCCCCCGAGGCCAACGTCTTCCTGTTGCGAATTGCGGCTGGCAAATATTTGCCGGTGCACACGCACAGCGGCCAGGAGGCGACGCAGATCCTCTACGGCCGCTTCCACGATGGGCGCGCTTTGTTCGGGCCTGGCGATTTTGATGCGGCCGATGCAAGCATTCACCACCAGCCGGTGGTCCAGGATGGCGGCGAATGCATCTGCCTCGCCTCCCTGAGCGGGCGGCTGCGCTTCGACAGTTCTATTGCACGGCTGTTCGGCTCCCTCGTGGGAATGTGAGACGCGTGGCCACGGCTGCGGCGATGGCGCTCACAGAGGTTCCCCATGCGATGTCGGCCAGGGTGAGCGTCCAGGGCCAGTCGCGCAGCGTGGCTTGATTGGTGAGATCGTAGGTTGCATAAGCCACCAGCCCGAACATGGCGCCATATTGCATGGCAACGAAGGCGCGCCCCACCCGACGGCCGGGCGTGATCGCAAAGACAAGCAGACCGCCGATGTAGACCAGGTAGAAAAGGATGGCGGCAACCCAATCCACGTTGGGGGCCATCAGCCCGGAAAGCGCCGGCCGATACAGCCGCGGACCCATCAGCGCGAGCCAGCATGTGTCAAGCGCCAGGAAGCAAACGAGCGCGCTCAGGTACGCGGCAACTGGTGCGAATCTTGATGACTTCATGGTCTGGGATCCTCGGGGAGGAGGCGGTAGGCGAGTTGCCGCCCGCCCTTGGCCTCGGCGTCGAGCCCGATCCAGCGGCCACTGTCAACGGCGTACCAGATGACGATGCGCTGATTGCCGGCGATCAGTCGCCAACCCTGGGCAGCCACGGGTTGGTCGCGGACGTTGATTGGCCGGTCGGCCACCGGCTCGAACCGAGCTGGTTCGATCTTGCCGGTCTGCGGATTGATCAGCCGCTGCTGCGTCACGATGCGTGGATTCCAATACGCGAAGCCCATCAAGCACTCGGCCTCGTAGCGCTGCGCCACGTGCCGCCGCGCACCGTCGTCGTCGGTGTCGGAGCGCAGCTCGCGCAGGCATTCGCCCTGCCAATCTTCATTCGCTTGGTGCAGATAGCGATAGACCGGGATGCCAAGTACGCGGACGGTGAATTGCGCCTGGCTGTCAACGGCCCGAGCATCGGGCGGACCCGAAATGACGAAGCGATGCGTGCCTATGGGTTTGCCGTCCAGGGTCGCACCAAAGCTCCAGCTGCCGCCGCCTTCTTGATCACCAGGCTGAGCCGCCGCCGTGACGAGCTTTAACGCGAGCGCCGCCAGCAGCCAATGCTTCATGACCGTGTCTCGCGCCGCGGCGGCCATGGGATGAAGGCGCTGGTGCGGGCCGCGTAGTCGCGATAGTCCGGCCGGCGCTCGGCGATGTCCCTTTCCAGCAGGGCAACACCGGAGACCTTGAGCAAGAGCACCGTCATCAAGAGCGGAGAGACGAGCGCCCAGGCGCAGGACAGGCCACCGGCAGCGAAGGCCATGAGCCCGAAGCCCCACCAAACGCAGGCTTCGCCGAAGTAGTTCGGGTGGCGTGACCAGGCCCACAGGCCGCGGCTCATGACCGAGCCGCCGTGCGGCCGCTCGCGCAGGAAGCGGGCGAGTTGAGCGTCGGCAACAGCCTCGAACAAGAGGCCGCCGCCGGCCAAAGCGAGGCCCGCGAGATCGAGCCAGGTCAGCGGCGCGGGGTGCTGGAGCACCGCGAGCATCGGCCAACCGACGACCCACGCCAGCACGGCCTGAAGGCCAAAGACGAGATAAAGGCTTTTGAGGCCGAAATTCGGTTCGTGCCTCGCCCGCATCGCGCGGTAGCGTCGGTCCTCGCCGGCCCCCCAGTTGCGCAGCCCGATGTAGCCTGCGAGCCGTACCGCCCAGAGCAGCAGCAGGCCCAGCATGAGCGCGCCGCGCGTGTCCACCGGAAGGCCGGAAGCGCGCGCGCAGACCAGCGCGGGGGCCGCAATGAGCAGCGGCCAGATGCGGTCCGCCAGGCTCGCGTCCCGCAGCTTCAGGCTCAGCGCCCAGACCGGGATCGCCAGGCCCAGAGCGACGAGCAGACCCATGGCAGCGAGCTCTTGCATCAGCGCTTCTCGAAGAGATAGTGACTGACCCACCATTGGGCGCCGTCGGCATGGGCGAAGAGCTCTTCGACCGACATGAAGAACAGCCGCCAGCGGGTCCACCACAGTTGGGCCGCTTGCACGCCATAGGTCGACGCAAGCACGGGCATCAGGGTCTGGCGCTGCGCGTCCATCCGCTCAAGCCAGGCCGCGGCGGTACGGGCATAGTGGCGCCCGCTCCAACGCCACTGCTGCAGTACTCGCAGGTCGTCTTGAAAGCGCAGGGCGAGATCGTCGCTCGGCATCATGCCGCCGGAGAAGAAGTGGCGGCTCGTCCAGTCGCTGGCGTCGCGCGACTCGAAGGCATAAGGGGCTCCGCCATGAACAAACACATGCATGAAGAAGCGCCCGCGCGGGCGCAACCACTCGACAACCCGCCCGAACGCACGCGGCCAGTTGCGCAGGTGCTCGAACATCTCGACCGACACGATTCGGTCGAAGCGGTGCTCGGTGTCGAAGTCGTTGATGTCGCAGGTCACGACCTTGAGGTTGAGAATCCCGCGACGCTTGGCTTCGCCGTTGATATAGGCGCGCTGCGAGTGTGAGTTGGACACTGCTGTGATCCGCGCGCGAGGGAAGCGACTCGCCATCCACAAGCTCAGCGACCCCCATCCGCAACCTAGCTCGAGGATGTCCTGCCCGTCGGCCAAGCCGGCTCTCGCGCACGTCTCGGTCAGCGCAGCAACCTCGGCTTGCTCGAGTGTGTCGACGCCATCGGGCCACCAGCAGCAGCTGTACTTGCGGTGAGGCCCCAAAACGGTGGAGAAGAACTCAGGCGGCAGCTCGTAGTGCTGCTCGTTGGCTTTTTCTGGCAGGAGCGCCACGGGCGCCTCTCTCAGTCCTTCGATGAAGGACTCCGTGATGCGAGCCTGGGCCTCGGGATCGCCCCCCTGCAATTCATCCAACCGCTGCCGCAGCAGTCTTCGGATGCCCAAGCGCACGGCGCGGTCAGGAACCATGCCTTGCTCAACCCAGTAAATCGCGGTGGCGGTGCTGGCGACTTGGGGCATGGTGGCTGATGGGGTTGCGTACTTGCTGTCATACGCAATTCCAACCCAAGTGGATCAGCCCCGCGCGGGGCTTGTTGGGCTCGACAGACCTTCATGTTGGCGACGAAAGCCACTTTGATCTGACGATTCAAGGTCTGCAGGGCCGAATCAAGGTCCGCGCGCTTGCCTACTGCACCGGTACTGGCCGCAGCAACTCAGGCTTGAAGAACCGACTCCCAAGCGCCGCCAAGATGATGGGCGTGAAACCGATAACGGCGGCATAAACCAGCAGGCCTGCATTGCCGATCACCCCGGCCTTGAAAAGCCCGTAGCCGATGAAAAGCAAGACATGAGTGAGGGCTCCAGCGGCGAACGCCACGCCCACGACCTTGCCGCTGTACGGCCCGCGAATCGCGCAGGCGTAAATGACCCAGACGGACAACGGAACAAACAAGAAAGCGGCGCTCCATAGGCCGGTGTTGTAAGCGCCCTGCGCGACCCCGCCCGCGGTGTGCACAAGTCCGTTGGCGAAGAGCAATCCCCAGAAGCTGAGGCCGATGAGGACGTTGCGCCGGCAGAGGTACGCTGCTAGCGGCGCCCCGAACCACATGAGAGCGATGTTCACCACCGGGTAGAAGGCCAGCGGAATCGGACAGTCCGGATACGGCGGAAAGCCCAGGTTCTTGCAAATCATTTCCTGGATTGAGTAGTCGAAGCCCAGCACCGGCAGGCTGTATTCCTCGAACTGATGCACCCAGTAGAGCGGTACGGCGAGCCATGCCAGCCACACTGGATCACGCCAGCGCGATACCGTGGTGTTGCCACGGAATGTGTCGGTCATCAGCAGGATGGCGACCATCACAATCGCCCCGCCCACCCCGATGAACGGCCAAACGGTGTAGAACCAGTGTGTTTGCACGCTGCCTCCTTACTGTTCGAGTCGTGGCGTTCGTGGCACCTAACGGCGAAGTTGAGGGGCCGGCCACCGGCGCCCGATGGGAGCCGCGG
>DATNCF010000050.1:0-2734 GCA_035571675.1 Burkholderiales bacterium
TTGACGAAGTGCAGCGGCACCTTCATGTGGATCTTCTCGTCGGCCGACACGCGCTGGAAGTCGATGTGCTGCACCTGCACCCGGAAGGGGTGCATGTTGACCGCCCGCAGCAGCACCTGCTCCTTGGCCCCGTCCAGCGTCATGTCCAGTATGGAGGCATGGAACTTCTCGTTGCGCAGGGCGTGAAAGAGCGCGTTGTGATCGAGCTCGATGGTGACCGCGTCCTTCTTGCCGCCGTAGATGATGCCCGGGACCTTGCCGTCCCGGCGCAGGCGGCGGCTCGCACCCGTTCCCTGCTGTTTGCGCGTTTGCGCAATAACTTGCAATGCCATGATGAACTACTCCAAGTTTATGAGAGCGATCCGCGACCAGATGCACCCTCAGTGAAAAGAACTTCTAGTTTTGCTGCTTGTTTGTCGTTGCCCTCTCCCCCACCCCTCTCGCTTACCTCTCCCTTGGGGAGAGGGACCGAGGGAGAGGGGAAAGCCATTACAAACTGATTAACTCGCTCGTTACTCCATGAACAATGAGCTCACTGAGTCCTCGTTGCTGATGCGCAAAATCGTTTCCGCCATCAGGCCCGCCACCGACAGGACCCGGATTTTCCTGCACCCCTGTCCTTCCTTGGACAGGGGAATGGTGTCCGTCACGACCAGTTCATCCAGCGCCGATTCCTGGATGCGCCCGATCGCGCCGCCCGAGAGCACCGGGTGGGTGCAATACGCCACCACCCGCTTTGCGCCCTCGTCCTTCAATGCCTGCGCCGCCTTGGTCAGCGTGCCCGCGGTGTCCACGATGTCGTCCATGATCACGCAGGTGCGGTCACGCACGTCGCCGATGATGTTCATCACCTCCGACACGTTGGCCTTGGGCCGCCGCTTGTCGATGATGGCGAGGTCCGAGTCCAGGCGCTTGGCCATGGCCCGGGCGCGAACCACGCCGCCCACGTCCGGCGACACCACCATCAAATCCTCGAAGCCGTGCTTCCACACATCGCCCAGCAGCACCGGCGTGGAATAAATGTTGTCCACCGGCACGTCAAAAAATCCCTGGATCTGGTCGGCGTGCAGATCCATGGTCAGCATGCGGTCGATGCGCACCGCCTGCAGCATGTTGGCCACCACCTTGGCGCTGATCGACACCCGCGCCGAGCGCGGCCGCCGGTCTTGCCGGGCGTAGCCGAAATACGGTATGGCCGCGGTCACCCGGCCGGCCGACGAGCGCTTGAGCGCGTCGGCCATCAACAGCACTTCCATCAGGCTGTCGTTGGTGGGCGCGCAGGTGGACTGCAGGATGAAGCAATCCTTGCCGCGCACGTTCTCCAGCAGCTCGACGTTGACCTCGCCGTCGGAGAACTTGGTCACCGTGGCGTGCCCGATGGGGATGTTCAGGCGCCGCACCACCGCGTGCGCCAGCAGCGGGTTGGCATTCCCGGTAAACACCATCAGACTTTCATAAGCCATCGCTTGCTCCGCCCATCCCCGAGGCCGGTCCAACGTTTACCCGGTGAAGCCTTTAACGCTTCGGCAAACTGCGCACGCCCATGAATCGGGCTGGGGAGGAAGGATTCGAACCTTCGCATGCCGGAATCAAAATCCGGTGCCTTAACCAGCTTGGCGACTCCCCATCTGCTGCAATACTGATCTTCGCCGCCGCAACCCTACCAGGCTTGCAACGGGTGTACATCCAACCCTCGCGCGACCACTGCCTGCATGTCCCCCGGCAATCCGGAAACCAATGCCTCGGCCGCGTCTTTGTTCTCCAACTCGGCGAACACGCAGGCTCCCGACCCGCTCATCCGCACCGGCGCCGCGTTCCCCGCCAACGCCAGTTGCTCACGCAGCCAGGCCAGCTGCCGGGCCACTTCCGGGTAGCGGCTGCACACCACCGGCTCCAGGTCGTTGTGACCCCACCGTCCGTCCCAAATGGGCCAGCCTTGATGCGCAGGCATCTCGTCGGCCGAACCTTGGGAACTCGCTGAAAAGCCAGAGATTTTGACGGTTTTTGTGTCCCGTGTCAATTCGGGGGCGGCGAAGGCCGCCGGGGTCGGGACCGACACGGGGGGGACCAGCACCACGTACCAGGCGGGGGGCAATTTTGCCTCGGTGAGTTGTTCGCCGATGCCCTCGGCGTAGGCATTCCGGCCGAATACGAAAAAGGGCACGTCGGCGCCCAGCGGCAGGGCCAGTTCCATCAGGCGTTCGCGGGGATAGTCCACGCTCCAGAGGCGGTTCAGGGCCATCAATGTGGTCGCGGCGTCCGAACTGCCGCCACCCAGCCCTCCGCCCATGGGAATACGCTTGTCCAGGTGAATATCCACGCCGGACCGGACATTGGCGGCTTTCTGGAGGACACGCGCTGCGTGCGTGCACAGGTCCGTGCCTTCGTTCACCCCCGGCAGGGGCGTCGCCAATCGCACTTCGCCATCGTTCCTCGGCGTGAAGCGCAGCCTGTCGCTCAAGTCGATCAGGCGGAACAGTGTTTCCAGCAGGTGATAGCCGTCTGCGCGCCGCCCGACAACATGCAGAAACAGGTTCAATTTCGCCGGCGCGGGAAGCCAGGCTTCCCATTCAATCTTCACCGCTTCGCGCTCCACTGGTCCACCACCAGCCGGATCTGGATGCCGGTGCGCGACAGGGTAAGCCTTGAGGGCAATTCGCCCTCCCAGGCGGTGTACTCGATGTTCCAGTCGTCCTGGGTGATGTCCTTGGGCCGGCCGTTATCGTCCTTTTTC
>DATNCF010000051.1:0-5811 GCA_035571675.1 Burkholderiales bacterium
CTCGCCCTTCTTGATCGCGCCGATGCGGCGGATGTCGAGGCGCACCGACGCATAGAACTTGAGCGCGTTGCCGCCAGTGTGGTCTCGGGGTTGCCGAACATCACGCCGATCTTCATGCGGATCTGGTTGATGAAGATCACCAGGCAGTTGGACTTCTTGATGTTGGCGGTGAGCTTGCGCAGCGCCTGGCTCATCAGCCGCGCCTGCAGGCCCATTTGCGGCTCGCCCATTTCGCCCTCGATTTCGGCCTTGGGCGTGAGCGCCGCCACCGAGTCGACCACGATGACGTCCACCGACCCCGAGCGCACCAGCATGTCGGCGATTTCCAGCGCCTGCTCACCGGTGTCGGGCTGGGAAATCAGCAGGTCGTCTATGTTCACGCCCAGCTTCTGGGCATACTGCGGGTCGAGCGCGTTCTCGGCGTCGATGAAGGCGGCGGTGCCGCCCATTTTCTGCATCTCGGCGATGACCTGCAGGGTGAGCGTGGTCTTGCCCGAGGATTCCGGACCGTAAATTTCCACCACCCGGCCGCGCGGCAGGCCGCCGACGCCCAATGCAATGTCCAGACCCAGAGAGCCGGTGGACACCACCTGCACGTCCTGCACGGCGGCGGAGTCCATTTTCATGATGGAGCCTTTGCCGAACTGCTTTTCGATCTGCGCCAGCGCGGCCTGCAACGCCCTCGACTTGTTGTCGTCCATGTTCTGTCCCTTTATCCCGAATTTATCGCCAAGGCCGCTTTGACCGCTTTTGGCCACCATACCCGGCACGTCTCGGCCGGCCCGCTTTGGCCAGCCCCACCGGTAGGGCCGAGCCAATTATCCCATAACGAGGTCGCCGCAAACCGGTTTACCTGTAATTTTATACAGTACCGGAAAGTTTGCAAGCGCTATCGTCAAATCAGGCCGGAACACCCTCCTTGAAGGCCCCGGCAGCCCCCCCGTTAGCCCCTTTGGCCGCCCAGAGCGCCGGTTCCCGGCTGTCATGGCAAAAGTCCAGTACACTGGAGGCGCAGGACCAGAAAGGCAGCACGACTACCGCAGGGACAGTACCGCAGTACATCTGGGGGGAGAGCAGCACATGAACGTCATTTGGCGTTTTTATCTGGACGAGAACCAGCACTGGAAATGGCAGCAGCTTGCGGCCGACCGCAGCGTGGTGGCCGAGTCATCCAACGGCTTCAAGGAATACGAGGCCTGCCTCGCCAGCGCCAAGAGCAAGGGCCATGTGTACATGCCGGCCCAGGCGCCGCGCGTGCAGGCAAGGCCGCACCGCTTCTGACCCGGCTGCTGAGCTGGGATGGCGGCGCGGTCAGCCGCGCGGCTTCCCGGCCATAAAGCGTTCCACCCCGGCCGCGAACTCGTCCGGCCGGTCGGTGAACAGGGCATGGCCCGCGCGCTCGATGCGCTCCACGGTGCAATCGGGCATGGCGGCGCGCATGCGCTCGGCCAGTTCGGGCGTCACGACCCGGCTTTCGCTGCCGTATTGCAGCAGCGTGGGTGAGCCGATTTCGCCGACCATCCGCCACAGATCGGGCATGGCGGCGGGATTTCCAGCCGGAGCGGGCTGCCGCATCAACAGCGCGGGATCGTACTTCCAGGTATAGCGGCCCGCCTCGGTACGGCGCAGGCCGTGGCGCGCGCTTTCCTCCACCATGTGCCGGGACGCCAACTTCATCAGGCCGGACAGATATTCCGCCGCATCTTCGGGTGAGTCAAAGTCGCGCGGCGGCGGCGTTTCAGTGATGCGCGACAGGTCCGCGCCGGGCGGCGCGGGCGGGCGCCCGGCGCTGATGTCCACCAGCACCAGCCGCTCCACTTCCTCGGGATGGCGGTGGGTGTAGAACATGGACACCATGCCCCCCAGCGAATGCCCCACCAGGGTAAAGCGCGAAATGTTTCGCGCGCGCAGCACGGCGCGCAGGTCGCCGTAATACTCCTCTATCCGGTACTCGTCGGCATGGCCCCAGGCGCTGTCGCCATGGCCGCGCTGATCCAGCGCGATGACGTGGTAGCGGTGCGCCATGCGCCGGGCGAAGTCGTTCCAGACGTGGGCGTGCAGGCGCACGCCATGCACCATCACCAGGGCCGGCGCGCCGGCATTGCCCCAGTCGAGATGGTGCAGCCGGAGAGGGCCGCGATGGACGAAGTGGCTGCTGGGCTGCGCGGTCGACACGGGCGGTAGCTTACCTCATTGTTCATTGGCCCGGCCAGCACGGCGCGAGGTGAGTAGTCTCGGCCCGGCGGCCAACAACAAAGGCCGGCAAGGCCGGCCTTTGTTGCTTGTTGCCTTGTTGCCTTATTGCCTTGTTGCCTTGCCGCTTGTTGCTCTACGCCTTGAGCGTGGGCCGCCTGGAGAAATCGGCTTGCTCAACCGAGATCACCGCCCGGCCGCCCGTCTTGCTCGGCTCGTCCACGGCACGCCCGGCGGCCCAACTGAAAGCCGGACGCGCCGCAGCCCAACTGAATGCGGACGCGTTGCCTGCCTGTTCCGTGGCGCCGGCTCTGCGGCCCGCCGCCCAACTGAAGGCGGTACGGACCGCGGCCCAGCTAAAGGCCGGGCGCGCCGAGGCCCAACTGAACGCCGTGGCGCCCCCTTGTTCCTGCTTCGCCTCGGTCTTGCGGCCGGAAGCCCAACTGAAAGCGGGACGCCCCGAAGCCCAGCTGAAGGCCGGACGCGCCGAGGCCCAGCTGAACGCCGTGGCGCTCCCTTGCTCTGCCTTCGCCTCGGTCTTGCGGCCGGAGGCCCAACTGAAAGCGGGACGCCCCGAAGCCCAGCTGAAGGCCGGACGCGCCGAGGCCCAGCTGAAGGCCGTCTGCCCGGCCTCGGCAGCCCCGAATTCCCGCTCGTACAGCCGGCGCGTGCTCTCTCCGGCCGCCTCGTGCATTTTCAAATCCTCTTCCCCGCGCAGCCCAATGTAGGGAAAGTGGTGCAGAAAGTGGCCAAACACCTTCTGGCAATCCTCGGCGTATTTCATGGTATCGAGGATGTGGTAATGCCAGAACTCGTCCACGTCCATGCTCGGAGCGATCGCTTCTTCCGGATACTTCACCATCAACTCCAGGAAGCGCCGGTACTCGAGCTCCATGCGGTCGGCATATTCACGGCTCCAGCCCTCGCCGCTTTCCTCGTGCATCAGCTTGACCTTGATCGGATCCAGGTCAAGCGCGGCGATGGCGGCCAGCACTTCGTCAAGCGACTTTTGGGCGACGGTTGCGTTCATGTGAGTCCTTTCGGTGAGTGAATGAGAGAACAGGCACTGCTGCTGCCACGAACAGGAAGCGCATGCGCGCCCCCAGACGTCGGTCGCCGAGATGCGCCGCTGGGCGCCTCCGGCCGCGTTGCTTCAGGAAGCCCTAGGCGCTGTTGACAGTCGCTATACGGATGCGACAGGCCCTAGACGGGGCCCACGAGCTTGAACTTCGCGCCGGCGTTCACCAGCGTGGGGATGTCCGCGGGGGGGATGGGCTTGCTCACCAGGTAGCCCTGGATTTCGTCGCAGCCGATGCTCTTGAGGAAGTTGAACTGGGCCACGGTCTCGACGCCCTCGGCCGTCACCGACAGGTGCAGGCTGTGGGCGAGCGCCACCACCCCCCTGGCGATGGCCACGTCCTCGTGGTCATCGGGCAGACCCTTGACGAAGGAGCGGTCGAGCTTGAGGCAATCGATGGGGAAGCGCTTGAGCCGCGCAAGCGACGAATAGCCCGTGCCGAAATCGTCGATGGAAAGCCGGAATCCCATGGATTTCAGCGCGCTCATGGTGGCCGTGGCCTGCTCGGCATCGCGCATCACCATGCTCTCGGTGAGTTCGAACTCGAGCAACCCCGGGCTCACACTCGATTCGCGCACGATCCTGGCGATGTCGTCGATCAGCGTCTCGCCGGCGAACTGCCGCGCCGACAGGTTCACGGCCACGCGCTGCTCTTCCAGGCCGGCCTTGCCCCAGTCGACGATCTGCGCGCACACCTCGGCCAGCACCCAATTGCCGATGGGCACGATGAGGCCGGTTTCCTCGGCCATGGGGATGAACTGCTCTGGCGACACGATGCCGTAACCGGGGCGCTGCCAGCGCAGCAGCGCCTCCATGCTCAGCAGCCGTCCCGTGGCCACATCCAGCTTGGGCTGGTAGTGCAGGCGGAATTCCTTGCGGCCGAGGCCGCGGCGCAGGCTGGTCTCGAGCTGCAGGCGCTCGAAACTGTACTGGTTGAGCGAGGCCGAGTAGAACTGGTGGTTGCCGCGGCCCTCCTGCTTGGCGCGGTACATGGCGATGTCCGCGTTCTTCAACAGGGACTCGGCGTCCTCGGCGTCGTCGGGATAGGTGCTGATGCCCACGCTCGCGCCCAGGGTGACTTCGGTGTCGTCCACCAGGAAGGGCTTGGCCGTGATTTCGATCAGGCGCTTGGCCACCGCCGTCACCTGTTGCGGATCGTCCTCATAGTCCATGAGCACCACGAACTCGTCGCCGCCGAGGCGGGCGATGATGTCGGCCTCGCGCAGGCAGCCCTTGAAGCGCAGCGCCGCCTCCTGCAGCAGGCGGTCGCCGGCGCTGTGGCCGATGGTGTCATTGATCACCTTGAAGCGGTCCAGGTCGATGAACAGCACGGCCAGCCGGTCCCGGTGGCGCTCGGCGCGCTTGAGCGCGTGCGTGAGCCGTTCGTTGAAACTGGCGCGGTTGGGCAGCAGGGTCAGGGAGTCATGGGTGGCCACGTACTTCAGCCGGTTCTCGGCGTCGCGGCGCTGCAGGTACTGGGCGAACTGCTCTCCCAGCCGGCCGAGGAACACCAGCATTTCCTCGCGGTTGGGCTCGTATTCGTGCATGCAGAACTCCAGCACGAAGGCCAGCCTTCCGGCCACCACGACCGGCACGAACACGGCGCGCCGGAAGCCGGCCTCCAGCGTGTCGCGGTGCAGCGGCAGCGCCCTCTGGCCCTCGATGTCGTCAAACCACTCCGGAGCCTTGGTCTTGCGCAGGCGGAGGAACAGCTCCACGTCCGCCTCCAGGCTGGCCTTGCGGCATTTCTCGAGGAATGCCCAGGCGCCGGCGTCGCTGCCCCACCCGGCCGCCGATTTCAGCGTGGCGCCGGTGGGATCGGCCGCCCAGGCCACGCCGCAGCTCCAGCCCATGCCCTGGGCCAGCAGTTGCACCACTTTCTGTGTGGCGTTGCCCACGTCCAGAGTCACGGCCAGTGCGCGGATCACGGCGCTCTCGGTGTCGCGGCGCTGCGACGAGCTGTGCGCCAGGGTGACATCCTTGCTGGTGCCGCGCACCGCCCGCTCGCCGCGGATGAACGTGCTCTCGGCCAGCGTCTGTATCCACAGCACGGCGCCGTCGGCCATGCGCAACCGATGCAATATTTCCTCGCGTTCCTGGCGTTCGTAACAGCGCCACAACGTGCCGCGCAGCGCCTCGCGGTCGTCCGGGTGCACGATCTCCAGCAGCGACGCCAGGGTGGCCGAAGCCTTGTCGTCTGCCTCGACGCGCAGGATGCGGCGCAGTTCCTCGGACCAGCGCATGGCGCCGTTGCCCAGCAGCAGCCAGCTTCCGATGCGCGACATGCGCTGCGCCTCGGCGAGAAAGGCCTCGCTTTCATGCAGTTCCATGGTCATGTCTTCTGCCAGCGATTGCGCCTGGTTGCGCGAGCGGGCGAGTGAATACATGAGTGCCGACAGCAGGGCCGTGATCACCAGCCCCCCGAGCAGCGCGAACAGGTTGGCCCGCTGCGAGACGGCGTCCGTGTAGGCACTGCTGGAGGCCGAGAACACGCCGACCAGTTCGCGGCCGCCGAACTGGAAACCGCGCGTGACGACCAG
>DATNCF010000052.1:0-6263 GCA_035571675.1 Burkholderiales bacterium
GCCGTCATTGGCCTCGTAGTCGATGCGCGCCCCGATCTGGCGCAGCGCGTCCACGAGGTCGGCGATGGGCCGCTCGCGCATGCGCGCCACCCCGTCCAGGCGATATTCGCCGCCGGCCAGCGCCAGCGCCGCCGTCAGCGGCCGGAACGCCGTGCCGGCATTGCCCAGGAACAGCTCGGCCTGCCGCGATGGAATCCTGCCCGCGCAGCCGCCGATGTGCACGGCGTCGCCGGGCACGCGCTCGACGCCGATGCCGAGCTTGTCCAGGGCCTCCAGCATCACCCGCGTGTCGTCCGAATCCAGCAGATCGCGCACCGTGGTGCGGCCTGCGGCCAGCGCGGCCAGCAGCAGCACGCGGTTGGAAATGCTCTTGGAGCCGGGAATGCGCACCGTGCCGCCGACGCGGTGGATGGGCGCGAGCAACAACGAATCCACGCTCATGCTCCGAAAAGGAATTACTTGCCGGCTGGCTGAACCGGGGGCTGCAATGAGGGCAGCCAGCGCGCCCGCGCCACGCGCGCGCGCTCGAACATGTCCTGCATGGCGGTGCCGTCGCCGGCGTCGAGCAGGCCCTGCAGCACGGCCAGCTTGTCGCGGTAGCGCCTGAGCTCGGACGAGAGCGCCGCCTGGTTGGCGAGCGCGATGTCGCGCCACATTTCCGGGTGGCTGGAGGCGATGCGGGTGAAGTCGCGGAATCCGCCGCCCGAGAAGGAGAACATCTGCTCGCCGTTGGGGCGCAGCCCCAGCTCGTCGACCAGCGCGAAGGCCAGCAGGTGCGGCAGGTGGCTGACGGCGGCCAGCGCCGCGTCGTGGTCGGCCGCGGGCAATTCGGTCACGCGCGCGCCGCAAGTCTCCCAGGCGGCGCGCACCAGCGCCACCGACTCAGGCAGCGACTCGGGCAGCGGCGTCAGCACGGTGCGCCGTCCACGATACAGCTCGGGGAAAGCCGCCTCGGGGCCGCTGTGCTCGGTGCCGGCGATGGGGTGCCCGGGCACCACCCGCGGCAAGTGCGCGGCCAGTTCGGCCCGCGCCAGCTTGACCACGTCCTGCTTGGTGCTGCCGCCGTCGGTCACCACCGTTGTCTTGTCGAGCAGGGGGGCCATGGCGCGCATCACGGGCTGCATCTGGCCGACGGGGGTGGCAATCAACACCAGGCTTGCGCCTGAGAAAGTCGCCCTGTCATAGCCGCCGGCTGCGTCAATGACGCCCAGTTGTTGGGCCCTCTGCAGCGTCTCGGGGCGGCGCCCCACGCCGACGACTTCACCCACCGCACCCGCCTTCTTCAGGGCGAGCGAGAAGGAACCTCCGATCAGGCCGGCGCCGACAATGATGAGCTTTTCGATACGCGCCATTTACTTCAGGGATTCTCGCAAGGCCTTGAGGAAAATTTCGTTCTCCTCCCGCGTCCCGACCGTCACGCGCAGATGGTCGGGCATTTCGTAGCCGGCCACCGGACGCACGATGACGCCACGCTTCAGCAGCGCCTGGTACACCGAGCCCGCCGTCGACTGGCCGTTTTTCTTCGGCAGCTCGAAGGACAGGAAGTTGCCCGAAGAAGGGATCCATTCGAGCTTCAGCTCGCGCAAGCCCTTCTCCAGTTGTTCCATGCCCGCCAGGTTGAGGTCATGGCTCTTCCGGACGAATTCCGTGTCCCCGAGCGCGGCCACCGCGGCGGCCAATGCCAAGCTGTTGACGTTGAAGGGCTGCCTGACGCGGTTGAGCAGGTCCGCCACGCCCGGGGCCATCATGCCGAAACCCACCCGAAGCCCGGCCAATCCGAAGGCCTTGGAGAACGTTCGCACGATGAGCAGGTTCCTGCGGCCCTTCAGCCACGCCACGGCGTTGTAGCGCTTTTCCTCGGGCAAATATTCGGTGTAAGCCTCGTCCAGTACTACCAGTACGTTCTCGGGCACGCGTGAAATGAAGCGCTCCAACTCATTCCCCGCAATGAATGTTCCTGTCGGATTGTTCGGGTTTGCCACGAACAGCATGCGCGTTTCGGGCGTGATGGCGGCCAGCATGGCGTCGAGGTCGTGGCCGTAGTTGCGCGCCGGCACCACGATGCCCCTGGCGCCGCGGCCCTGCGTGGCCAGCGGGTACACGGCAAAGGCATGGCGCGAGTACACGGCGGCCGAGCCCGGCGTGAGGAAGGCGCCCGCCGCCAGTTCCAGGATGTCGTTGGAACCGTTGCCCACCACGATGCCCTCGGGCGGTACGCCGTAGCGCGCCGCCAGCGCGCCCTTGAGGTCGAAGGCATTGCCGTCGGGGTAGCGCGCCAGTTCGGCGAGTTCGCGCTCGATGGCGGCGCGGGCCTTGGGCGACAGGCCGAGCGGGTTCTCGTTCGAGGCCAGCTTGACGATGTTCTTCTCGTCCAGGCCCATTTCCCGCGCCAGCTCGGAAATGGGCTTGCCGGGCTGGTAGGGCGCGATGGCGCGGATGTACGAGGGGGAAAGTTCGCAGATGTCCATGTTTGAAACTGAGATTCGAGACTGAGAAGCGGAAGGTTCAGGCCGCGGCGACCGGGTAGCTGCCGAAGACCTTGAAGAACGGCGCGCGGCCGCGGATTTCATCCAGGGCGCGCGCCACGGTGGCGTCGTCGCAATGCCCGTCGATGTCGACGAAGAACAGGTATTCCCATTGCCCGGTGCGCGCCGGGCGCGACTCGATGCGCGTCATGCTCACGCCCGCGGCGGCGAACGGCGAAATCAGTTCCAGCACGGCCCCGGGCCGGTTGGGCGCCGACATGACCAGCGACGTGCGGTCACGGCCGGTGGAACGCAGTTCGTTCTGGCCGAGCACCAGGAAGCGCGTCATGTTGCGCCCGTCGTCCTGCACGTCGGCCGCGAGGATGGCGAGACCGTAGCGCTCTGCCGCCACCTGCGGACCGATGGCGGCCACCGCGGGGTCGGCGGCGGCCAGGCGCGCCGCCTCGGCATTGCTGGACACGGCCACGCGCTCGGCCGCGGGCAGGTGCTGCGCCAGCCAGCCGGCGCATTGGCCCAGCGACTGGGCATGCGAGTACACGCGCTGGTAGCTCGCGGGCGCGCGCTGCGGCTTGCCCGGTTCTGCACGGGCCATGAAATTCTGCCGCACCTTGAGCACCACTTCGCCGCAGATTTTCAGGGGGCTGGTGACCAGCAGGTCCATGGTGCGGCCGACGGCGCCCTCGGTGGAGTTCTCCACCGGCAGCACGCCGTACTGCGCCGCGCCCGTTTCGGTGGCGCGGAATATTTCGTCGATGGAATTGCAGGGCACGCCGTCCACGTCGCGGCCGAAGTGGCGCCGCACCGCCATTTCGCTGAAGGTGCCCTCGGGCCCCAGGTAGGCAACGGCGACGCGGCCTTCCAGGGCGCGGCAGGCCGACATGACCTCCGCGTAAATGCGCCCCAGCGCCTCGCCGGACAGCGGCCCTTTCGAGGCCGCCGCCACATTGCGCAGCACCTCGGCCTCGCGCTCCGGCCGGTACACCGGGCCGTCGCCCTTGAGCTTGCCGATGGCCGCTGCCAGCGCGGCGCGCTCGTTGAGCAGTTCGACCACGCGGCGGTCCAGGCCGTCAATGACCGCGCGGCGCCGGGCCAGTTCCTCAGCCTGGTCGCCGCCTGTCTTCTCGGCATCCCCTCGCTTGGCATCGCCTCCCTTGTTGCCGGCCATGGCGCCTCTCCGCTAACCGGCGCGCGGCAGGTAGCGAACGCCGAGCACCCCTTGCACGGCGGCGATGCTGGAAATCACTTCCGGCTTCACCACGCTGTCCACGTCCACCAGGGTGTAGGCCATGTCGCCCTTGGAGCGGTTGAGCATGTTGTGGATGTTCAAGCCCGCCCCGGCCATGGCGCTGGAAATCTGGCCCACCATGTTGGGCACGTTGCTGTTGGCGATGGCCAGGCGGTACGGCGCCTCGCGCGGCATCACCACGTTGGGGAAATTCACGGCGTTCTGGATCACGCCGTTCTCCAGGTAGTCGCGCACCTGGTCGGCCACCATGACGGCGCAGTTGTCCTCGGCCTCGCGCGTGGAGGCGCCCAAATGGGGCAGCGCCACCACGCCGGGGTTGCCGAGCAGCGCCCCGGCCGGAAAGTCCGTCACGTAGGCCTTGAGCTTCCTGGCCTCCAGCGCCGCCGCCACGGCCGAGGCGTCGACGATTTCCTCGCGCGAGAAGTTGAGCAGCGTGGCCTCGGGCCGCAGCGAGCCCACATTCCCGGCGTTGATGAGGTGGCGGGTGGCCTCCACCAGCGGCACGTGCAGCGTCACGAAGTGGCTGGCGCGCAGCACCTCGTCGATGCTGTGCGCCTTGCGCACCTGCGAGGGCAGGCTCCAGGCCGCATCCACGGTGATCTCGGGATCGTAGCCCAGCACGTTCATGCCCAGCTTGATGGCGGCGTCGGCCACCAGGCTGCCGATCTTGCCCAGGCCGATCACGCCCAGGGTGTGCCCCGGCAACTCGATGCCGGCGAACTGCTTCTTGCCGTCCTCGATGCGCTTGGCCAGGGCTTCTTCGGATTCCTTCGAGCCCCGCAGTCCGGAGACGAAGCCCAGCGCCGGCGCGAGGTTGCGCGCGGCGAGCAGCATGCCCGCCAGCACCAGTTCCTTCACGGCGTTGGCGTTGGCGCCGGGCGCGTTGAACACCGGCACGCCGCGCGCGCTCATGGCCTTGACCGGAATGTTGTTGGTGCCCGCCCCCGCCCGGCCGATGGCCAGCACCGAGTCGGGAATGGCCATGTCGTGCATGTCGTGCGAGCGCACCAGGATGGCGTCGGGCTTGGCCACGTCCTTGCCCACGTTGTAGTGCTCCGAAGGCAGGCGCTTCAGCCCCAGCGGCGAGATCTGGTTCAGGACGAGGACCTGGAATTTTTTTTGGGTCATGAGTCCGGCCCCTCAACCGTTCTTCTTTTCGAAGTCCTTCATGTACTCCACCAGCTTCTGCACGCCGGCGATGGGCATGGAATTGTAGATGGAGGCGCGCATGCCGCCCACCGAGCGGTGGCCCTTCAACTGCACCATGCCCAGGGCCTCGGTTCCCTTCAGGAATGCGCCGTCCAGCGCCTCGTCCTTGAGCTTGAAGGGCACGTTCATGCGCGAACGGTCGGCCTTGTCCACGGGGCTGACATAGAAGCTGCTGGCATCCAGGCAGTCGTACAGCAGCTTGGCCTTGGCGATGTTGTCCTTTTCCACGGCAGCGAGGCCGCCGCGCTTCTTCAGGTGCTTGAACACCAGCCCGGCGATGTAGATGGCGTAGGTGGGGGGGGTGTTGAGCATGGAGTCGTTCTCGGCCTGCTCCTTGTAGTCGAAGGCCGAGGGAGTGACGGGCAGCGCCTTGCCGATCAGGTCGTCGCGCACGATCACCAGCGTCAGGCCGGCCGGCCCCACGTTCTTCTGCGCGCCGGCGTAGATCAGGCCGTACCTGGACACGTCCACGGGACGCGACAGGATGTGCGAGGACATGTCGGCCACCAGAGGGACATTGCCGGTGTCGGGCACCCAGTGGTACTCCAGGCCGCCGATGGTCTCGTTGGTGCAGACGTGCACATAGGCGGCGTCGGGATTGAGCTTCCAGGTCTCGCGCCTGGGGATGTAGCTGAAATTGCGGTCCTCGCTGGAGGCGGCCACGTTCACCGTGCAGTACTTCTTGGCTTCCTTGATGGACTTCTTCGACCACTCGCCGGTGTTGATGTAGTCGGCCGATGACTTTCCCCGCAGCATGTTCATGGGGATGATGGCGTTCTCGGCAATGGCCCCGCCCTGCAGGAACAGCACCTTGTAGTTCTTGGGGATGGCCATGAGTTCGCGCAGATCGGCCTCGGCCTCGGCGTGGATGGAAATGAACTCCTTGCCGCGGTGGCTCATTTCCATGACGCCCATGCCGGAGCCATGCCAATCGAGCATTTCCTCGGCGGCTGTTTTCAATACCTCTTCCGGAAGAGCCGCTGGACCTGCGCTGAAGTTAATAGCCCGTGCCATAAATAAAAATAACCTTTTTAAATGCAGTTGAAGTTTTTTATGCTGATTTTCTTCACGTTACCCTCTCCCCAAACCCCTCTTTTCATCCCTCCCATGGGGAGGGACCGAGGGAGGGGAAAGCCCTGCCCTTTGATGCCTAATGTAGCGTAGGCGGCTCATCCTCGCCGCCGCCGGTGGCACCGCCGCCCTCGGGGTCGTCGGGCAAGTCCTCTCCGCCCAGACTGTCGGCAAGGCGCGGACCATCGTCAGAACCCTCTGGCCCGTGACCATTGCCATTCCCGTTTCCATTGGCTGCTTCGTCGCCTTCC
>DATNCF010000053.1:0-8588 GCA_035571675.1 Burkholderiales bacterium
GGGAAAGCGGATTGCTTTCCCGGAACATATCGCGCGATTTCCTTTGGGGCAGTAGGACAATCGCGCAAACCCGTGCAAGAACGCGCTTGCACCTGGCGCCAGTGCCGCAGGGTGCGGGCGTAGCGGTTCGGCGGCCGAACCCGTGGCAGCACGGCATGACGGGTGCGCGTCATGCCATGACACCGCCCGGCCTGCCCGTTAGAATGAGCATGATGCAAGCCTTGCACATGCACACGACGCGCCAGACGAACCCGGGCGCGACCCACCCAAGGAGGCCGGGATGACCGGGGCTGGAGATCCTTCGTCCGGCGCTGCCCCGGACGCCTACCGCATCCTGGTGGCCGACGACAACGTGGACGCGGCCGACAGCCTTGGCATGCTGCTGCGCCTGTTGGGGAATGAAGTGCGCACCGTGAACGACGGCATGCAGGCCGTGGCCGAGGCCGCGGCTTTCCGGCCCCACATGGTGTTTCTGGACATCGGCATGCCGGGACTGAACGGACACGACGCCGCGCGGCGCATCCGCGAGCAGGAATGGGGGCGCGGCATGGTGCTCGCCGCCCTCACCGGCTGGGGGGACGAAGATGACAAGCGCCGCGCTTCCGAGGCCGGGTTTAACCGGCACTTCACCAAGCCTGTGAACCACGACGACATCGAGCGGTTCGTGCTCGAATTTCGTCCGCCCGAATTCGGCGCGTCCGGCTAGGCCGGGCGCCGTGCCGAGTGGCGGGCCGGCGGCCGCGGCCTGCCACGCCCGTCGCGACACGAGCTTCAGGGTTTGGCGCGCTTTTCTTCGCCGGCGTCCTGGTTGCGCGCCATGCCGGCATGCTTCGCGGCGTCCGCGCCGCTGCTCGCGTGCCGCTCCAAGGGAGCGGCCCAATTCTGGGCCACGAACTCCCAGTTCACCAAGTCCCAGAACGCCTTGACGTACTCGGGGCGGGCGTTGCGACGGTCGATGTAGTAGGCGTGTTCCCATACGTCGCAGGCGAGCAGCGGCTTGTGCCCGTCACGCAGGGGATTGCCCGCGCCCTGCGCGCTCTGCACGGCGAGCCCGCCCTGGGCGGTCCGGGAAAGCCACACCCACCCCGATCCGAACAAGTTCTCGCACGCCGTGGTGAACGTGGACTTGAAGGCGTCAAAGGTCTTGAACGACTTGCGCAGGCCCTCGGCCAGCTCGCCCGAGGGCATTCCGCCTCCTTTGGGCGAAAGGCACTTCCAGTAAAAGTCGTGGTTCCAGGCTTGGGCGCCGTTGTTGAACAGTGGACCGGAAGCGAAGCGCACGATGTCCTCGAGCGGCGCGTCCTCGAAATCGCTTCCCGCCACCAGCTCGTTCAGCTTTTCCACATAGGTGGCGTGGTGCTTGCCGTAGTGGTATTCGAGAGTCTCGCGCGAAATGTGCGGCCGGAGCGCGTCAAGGGCGTAGGGGAGCTTGGGAAGTTCGTGGTGCATGGATTCCTCACATGAAAAAAGCAAGGGCCGGCCCCAGGCATCGAGGGCCTGCCCGGTTCGCGCATGGACGCCGTCCGCCGGGGGCTTGGCCACCCCCGAGGCGGGCCGGGTCTACGCGGGCATCCCCTCGAGCAGGGTCACGAGATCGTCGGCGTGCTCCTCTTCCACCGCCAGGATGCTTTCGATGAGGCGGCGGGTGGTTGGATCGTGCTCGCCGATGTACTGCACCATGTCGCGGTAGCTCTCGATGGCGATGCGCTCGGCGATCAGGTCTTCCTTGACCATGTCGCGCAGCGATTTGCCTTCCGCGTACTCGGCGTGGCTGCGCCGCGACAGGGTGTCAGGGTTGAAGTTGGGCTCGCCTCGAAGCTGCACGATGCGCTGGGCGAGGCTGTCGGCGTGTTCCTCCTCCTGCTTGGCGTGCTCCAGGAATTCCGTCGCCGCGGTTCCCCCGTTCAGGCCGTAGGCCATGTAGTAGTGGCGCTTGTAGCGCAGCGCGCACAGCAACTCGGTGGCCAGCGCCTGGTCCAGCAGTTCCAGGATGGCCCCCCGGTCGCCGCGATAGTCCTCGGTGACCGCGCCGCTCTCGATGTTCTGGCGCGCGCGCTCGCGCATGGCCTTCACGTCGATGGAGGGGCGCCGGGACGGGGACGCCTGCTGCCCGGGCTGCGGGCTGGATTTCGGCGGGGCGGTGGTGGCGTTGGAAGACATGGTGGCTCCTTTCAATGGGGGCGATGGGGAAGCCTCATCGCCGGGCGAGGCTGAGAATCAGGGTCACGCCGGCGGCCACTGCGAACATCAGGATGAGCATGTTCGAGGCGCTCGCCGGCACCACCATGAGCCCGCCCAGCAACCCGGCCATGGCGGCGATGATGAGGAGTGTCAATGCATAGATCAGCATGATGGCCGTACGTTCCGCACCCACCGCCGCGACGCAGTTCGCACGGGCAATGGGCATAGCTGAGCAGCTTGCATGCCATCGTGGCGCAAACGCGTTAAATGTCTGAATAGCCGCGTTGAGCCCATCGGCCAAACGGCCTTCCTGCGCCGCGGATGCTGTGCGGCGTTCAATTTCGGGTGCAAGATTTACCGGGCTGCGCTCGGATTCGAGGGCCGGCGACGCGACCGCGCGTGGGACTGCGCTGACAAGCCAACGTGAACAAGGCTGATTGGCCCCGGCCACCGCCGCGGTTACGCTGGACGCTCCCTCTCGGCAAGGAAAGTCCTTATGGCGGTGCGGTTTGACGTAAGTTGCGAACTCGATTACGAGGTGTTCGGGCAGACCGAGTTCCTGTTCTATGTGCAGGCGGCACAGACGGCGCATCAATCGGTCGATGCCGAGACCCTGGCCATCACGGGCGTGCATTACTTCACCCGGCACGTGCAGCCGGATACCGGAAATCGCCTTGTTCGCGCCAGCGCCGGCCCCGGGACCGTGCAACTGGCCTACTCGGCGGCCATCGACATCGCTCCGCTGGCCGCGCCTCCCGAACAAGTGCATGAACTGCCGGTCGCGCTGCTGCCGCCGGAGGCGCTGCAGTACTTGCTGCCCAGCCGCTATTGCCCCTCCGACCGCCTGCTGGAATTCGCGCGTCGCGAATTTGGCAACATGGCGCCGGGGTTCGCGCGCGTGGAAGCGGTCTGCGACTGGGTGAATCGCCACGTGAGCTTTGCCCCGGGCAGCAGCAACGTGCACACCGATGCCCTGGATGTGCTCGCCAACCGGCGCGGCGTATGCCGTGACTTTGCCCACCTCAGCATCACGCTGTTGCGCGCGCTGAATGTTCCGGCGCGTTTCGTCACCGGGTACGACTATGGCATTCCGGCTTCCTACGGCCCGACCGACTTCCACGCCTATGTCGAAGCGTTCCTCGGCGACCGCTGGTTTATTTTCGACGCCACCCGGCTGTGCCCCCGCAACGGGCTGGTCCGCATTGGCACCGGACGGGACGCCGCCGACGTGCCTTTTGCAACCCTGTTCGGCCCGGCCCAGTTCCGCGGCATGCGCATTGACATACGGCCGCGCGGGAGCATGGAGGAGGGCCTCATCGAGGATGACCGCTCGCTCGCGCTGTCCACGGCCGCGCTCGGAAACGTGTGGCCGGGCGGAGCGGCCGCCCTGCCCGGCAGCGGCCCTTTGCACTGAGCGCCGCCATGGCGACGCCTGACGGTTGAAGATCGGGCGTCGGGACTGAAACCGAGATCACTGAGGAGACTGGCATGAAATCGACAATACCCTGGATGAAGTGGTTAGCCTCCAAGGCGCTAGCCGACGTGGCGGTGGCGGGCGGCGTGGCCGCGCTGGCTGTTTATCATGTGCGTCGGCGTGCCGCGGCATCACGTCTGCGGCGGGCCGAGGCCTCTTCCAGCCTCCAGACCTGGGAAGGAGAGGGCGGAAACGTCCCGGTTTCAGCGCCAAGGGACATGGAGGGCGGATCAGGCTTGGCGTCCTCCCCCGGCAGTTAAGCCGGGAAACTGCCTTTGCAGGGACGGGGCCGGCCGGCCCTGAAAAAAGGGCTCACGTGGAGCCCTTTCTGATTTGTCCGCTTTCGGCGGAGCAGGACCCCACCGGACTGGCCATAGAAAACAAGCGGGAGGGGTCTTATTGACTATGCGCCAGTCCGGGGAGTTTCTTTGCGCTGAGTGCCGCGTCGATGAAATGCATCGTACGGTGTACGGTTTGCCCGGTATGTCGGAGCGGCATCCTTCCGAAGGTCGCCGCCCCGCCACACACCCCGTAGGCGCCTCAGCGCGTCACACGGCTCAGCAGGTAACCCACTGCGGCCGCGATGGCCACCGCCGTGAGAGGGTTCTCGCGCACATAGGTGATGCCCGAGTTGTACACGCGGGTGCCGTAGGCTCCCGCCTGCTCACCGGCCGCGCTCAGCTTGTCTGCCACGGCCCCGGCCGCCGCGGCGGTTCGGTCCACGGTGTCATGGGCGCGCGAGGCCATGCCCTCGATGAGGGGCGTGGCGGCGTCCGCCGCCGCGTCCACTGCCCGGTGCACGGAATCGGCCGCGCGCGTGGCGGTGTTGCTGCTCAAAACGGAACTGGAAGCCATGTTGTTCTCCTTGGTGTCCTTTGAGAAATGGATGCCCGGCGAAGGGCCATGAGGGTGCACCGCAAAGGCCGTGCCACTCAATTGAACGAAGGCTTCATTGCACGACAAGGCGTCGGGGACCGGCGCATCTGGCAGATTTTTCAGAAATCGCGCAAATTGTTCATCTTCCTGATCAGTTCCCCAGCCCGTTGCTCCACTATGCTGCGGCCCGGCCGGGACCACGCGTTTCATCAATGGGCTGAGGTGGCGCGGTGGGGTCGAAGTTGTCCCAGGCGCCGTTGCGCCACACGCCAAGGGCATGTTCGATGTCCTGCGCGCCTGTTCGGCGCAGGACCTTGAGGGCCAGTTCTTCGATGGCCGATTGCGAGGCACACACGGCCACGAGGACGCCCCCGCGGCGGGGTGCGTGTTCGCGGGCCTGGGGGCGCTCGCCGCCGTCCTCCATGCCCTTCAACGCCCCCGCCAGCGAGCCCACGTAGGCGCCCACCGCCGCGCCCGCCACCGGGCCGGCCGGTCCGGTCAGGGGCGCTGCGGCAAGCCCCACGCCCAGTCCCACCGCCCCGCCGATGCCCGCGCCTGCGGCGGCGCTGCCGCCGGCGGATTTGGCCCCTTCCGATGCATGGTGGTCGCCGCCGATGGGAAAGCCGGCGTGCTGCCCGGGCGGATTCACGGCGAAGCAGCAGACCAGGCTGCGCTCAATGCCGCTTGCCAGCATCTCGTTCACGGCGTGTTCCGCCTTGCTGCTGTTGTCGTAGGTTCCCGCGACGATGAGACTCATGACCAGTTCTCCAGTGTATTGAAGGTTGGAAGGACAAACGCGAAATTCGTTCCGCGATGTCCTCCGAACCCGTGGCCGGCAGGGGGGAACGAGCCGACCGGCGCTATTCCCCCTCGTCAAAGTTGCACGACCGCGACGCTTCCATGTGGCATTTGACGCATGGCCTGCGTTGACGCTATCCCCTAGAATGACAAGGACTTTTTACTGGGCGGCCCGCCGGCCGGCACTCCGGTTCCATCAGCTCCATGCAGATACCTTTTTCCGCGCCAGCGACTAGGCCGCGCTTCCCGTGGTTCCTGTCGGCGGCCTTCGTACTGTGCGTTGTCCTGCTGGTGAGCGAGACTTTATCGTTCATGCTCAACATGCGGCGGCTCGACCGCACCCGAGACGCCATGACCGCAGACATCACGGTCATGAAAGAGATCGAGACCTTCAAGGCCAAGTTCCTTGCCGCCGAAAGCGGCTACCGGGGGTATCTCATTTCCGGCGACACCGCCCTGCTCGAGCCATATCATCGGCTCACGGGCGACGCCAAAGCCGACGTGGCGCGGCTGGGCGGCCTGCTGGCCGGCAGCGCGCCGCAGGAAAGCCGGCTGTCCGAGCTGGCGCAGCTGCTGGACCAGCGCATGGCCCAGATGGCGGCGCAGGTGGAGTCGCGCCAGCACCTGCCCGCCGGCGGCATGCCGGTGCTCAACAATCCCGACGAGACGCGGCGGCTGGACAGGGGCGTGCAAGAGGTTCTCGACGGGCTCGAGGGCGAGGCGGGACGGCAGCTCGGCCTGCGCCGCGCCGAGGCCGACAAGATCAGCGTGTACGGCCTTGCCTTCATCCTCGGCTCGGGGCTGCTGGGCGTGGCCGGCCTGTGCGCCTTCTACCTGCTCATGCGCAAGTACTTCTTCCAGCAAAGCGCCACGGAGAGCGCACTGAGGCTGCGCGACGTGGAATTCCGCGCCCTGTCGGACATGTCGGCCGTGGGCATGCTGGAGTGCGCCGTGGACACCGGCGGCATACTGCGCGCCAACTCCAAGCTGGCGGCGCTGTTCGGCTACCCGGCATCGGAACTTGAGCAGATGAGTTTTTTCCAGCTCCTGCATCCGGACAGCGTGGCGGGGGACCGTGAAACCTTCCACCGCCAACTGTCGGCCGGCGGCGCCGGGCGCTGGACGGCGGAGCGGCGCTGCCTGCGCCGCGACGGCCAGGTGGTGTGGGTGCGGGCGTCCTTCGGGCTGCTGCCGCGCGATCCCAATGCCAACTCGGCCACCTCGGCCACGGCGGTCGCGGTGGGCATCATCGAGGACATCGACGACCGCAAGCGCGTCGAGCAGGCCATGCAGGACAACGCCTCCATCCTGCGCGCCGTGGCCGAAGACACGCGCGACCTGATCTGCGTCAAGGGAGTGGACGGCCGCGTCATCATGGCCAACCAGGCCTTCCTGGATTTCGTCGGCAAACCCCGCGCCGAAGTGCTCGGTCACGGCGACATCGACTTCCTCGAGGATCCCGCGCAGGCCAAGCGCCTGCGCGAAATGGACCGCAAGGTCATGCGCGAGCGCGCCACCGAATACGTGGAGGAGGAAATCAGCGCCAATGGCGAGACGCGGGTGTTCCTGTCCACCAAGGTGCCTTACACCAGCCACGACAATGAAGTGATCGGCGTGGTGAGCATCGCCCGCGACATCACCGAGCGCAAGCACGCCGAGAACGAGCTGCTGCATTCACGCGACCGGCTGGCGTCCGACGTGCGGGTGCGCAACGAGCAGTTGGCGTCGCTGTCGCGCCACCTCATCCGCGCCTCCGAGCAGGAGAAGGGCAAGCTCGCGCGCGAGCTCCACGACGAGCTGGGCAGCGCGCTGGCGGCCATTTCCATGGACATGGGCTGGGTGCTCAACCACCTGCGCCCCCTCAGCCCCGAAATCGCCGCGCGCCAGGAGCGGGCGCTGCAGGCGGTGCGCGACACCCTGGACCTCAAGCGCCGGCTGGTGGACGGTCTGCGCCCCCTGACGCTGGAGCACTTCGGTTACGAGTTCGCGCTGCGCACGCACTGCGAGGCATTTTCGGAAAGCGCGCGCATGCCGGTGGAGGTGAAGGCCCCCGCGCAGCTTCCATCCATCCCGCATGAAACCGGGCTGGCCCTGTTTCGCATGGTCCAGGAATCGCTCACCAACGTCGCCAAGCACGCGCACGCCACGCGCGTGCGCGTGACGCTGGAGGTGGTCGACGGATCGCTGCTGGTGCGCGTCGAGGACGACGGCCGCGGGCTCCCGCAGGACGTGGCCAAGTCGCCCGACAGCTACGGACTGGTCAGCATGCGCGAGCGCATCGCCGCCGTCGGCGGCACATTCTCCGTCGGCAACAGCGTGGAATACAAGGGCGTGATGGTGGAGGCGGTCATTCCCTTGCCGCAGCAGCCGGACCAGGACGCACCCGAGGAGCAGGACGACGAGAGCGCTTCAGCCGAAGCGACGTCGCAAGCCTGAGCCCCGCGGCTGGCCCATCGGCCATCGCCGCCCACACATCGCAGCTGCGGGTTCGGAGGCGCGGCGGCGCCTTCGAACCCCAGGTCTATCAGCGCTTGCCGGCCTGATTGCCGATCACGCCGCCCACGGCCGCGCCGCCCACCGTGCCCAGGGCGCTGCCGCCGGAAAGCGCGCTGCCGGCAACGCCGCCCACGGCCGCGCCGATGGCGGTATCGCGCTCGCGCGGCGTCATGCCGCTGCACGCTGTCAGGCCGGCCACTATGGCCACCGTGGCTGTCATCAGAAGTTGCTTTTTCATGCTGTTCTCCTTGTTGTCAACATACTCCACACTCCAACTGACTGCTTCCGCTTCGCTACGACTTTCCGAACTGAGCACGCGCTTCCGATCTGGCTTGCCCCAGGCTCTGCCGCGCTTCCTCCAGGCATTCGCTCCTGGCCGAACTGGAGAAGGCCTCGCATTTGCGCGCCGCCACCGCGTAGTCGGCCTCGGCCTTGTTCATGCGCGCGTTCAAGCGCGCCTCGCCCGTGTCGGCGTAGCGGGCTTCCAGCTCCGAGCGCGAAATTTTTTCCTTGGCTTGCGCCTCGGCCAGGCACTGGGCGCGGTTGCTGCCGCTCATGGCCTCGCAGGTCTTTTGCGCCGCGCGGAAATCGTCGGTGATGCGGTCCTGCGCGAGTTTGTACTGGTCCTTGGACACGGGCGTGGGGGGCAATCCCGGCACGTCCTGGTCCATGGCGCGGCGCCCTGCGTCGCCCGCTTGAATTCCCTGCGCGTGAGCGACCGCCCCCGCCAGCGCTGCGCAGCCGAGACAGGCCGCCGCGGCCA
>DATNCF010000054.1:0-8625 GCA_035571675.1 Burkholderiales bacterium
GGCGCGCACGCGCCGGCCACAGCCGTCCAAGGGCACGGCGGTGAAGGCGGGCGATGAGTACGAGTTCCGCGCGCCGGTGCGCGTGGGGGACACCATCACCGTCACGCAGCGCCTGGCCGACATCGAGGTCAAGGAAGGCAAGAGCGGCCCCATGTACCTGGTCATCGCCGAGGGCGAGTTCAAAAACCAGCGCGGCGAGACGGTGTGCATGCAGCGCCTCAAGACTTTCCGCTGGGGAATGTGATGGCGGCGGCCCAACCCATTCGATTCGAATCCCTCCGGCCCGGCGACGAACTGCCGCCGCTCACCAAGGGACCGGTCACGCGCCAGCACCTGGTGGAATGGTGCGCGGCCGAGAACGACTACTATCACCTGCACTACGACGAGCGCGTGGCCGAGCGCATGCAACTGCCGGGCACGCCCATCCAGGGCACGTACAAGTACGCGCTGCTGGGGCAACTGGTGACGCGCTGGCTGGGCAACTCGGGCCGGCTGGTGAACGTCGAGGCCGCCTACCGCGGTTTGAGCCTGGAAGGCGACACGTTGACCTGCAAAGGCCGCGTGGTGCGCTGCGCCCGTGAGGGCAATGAAGGGCTGGTGGAACTGGAACTGTGGTGCGAGAACAGCGACGGCACGCGCTCGACCACCGGCAGGGCCAAAGTGGCCCTGCCGCTGTAACTACGCCTTTCCCATGCGCGCAACTGCTACACGCTGATTTCGTAGCCACCGTTTACCGAAAGCGTCTGGCCAGTGATGTAGCTCGCCGCGTCCGACAGCATGAAAGCCACGGGGCGTGACACTTCCTCGGGGCTGGCCCAGCGGCCCAGCGGGATCTGGGCCAGGTAGGTGCCGCTGAATTTCTCGCCACGGATGGTCTCGGTCATTTGCGTTTCGACAATGCCGAAGCAGATGGTGTTGACGCGAATGTTGTAGCGCGCCCATTCGCGCGCCGCCGTCATGGCCATGCCGAACATGCCGGCCTTGGCCGTCCCGTAGTTGATCTGGCCCACCGAGCCGCGGCGTCCGCCGTCCGACGAAATGTTCACCATGGCGCCGGGGTTCTTGTCGCCCGCCTTGGCGCGCTCCAGCATGTGCCGGCCCACGGCCTGCAGGAAGAAGAAGGCGCCGTTCAGGTGCACGTTCAGCACCGCCTGCCAGGCCTCGGTGGACATCTTGTCGATCATGGCGGTGCGGGTGATGCCGGCGTTGTTGACCAGGCCGTGCACCGCGCCGAAGCGCTTCACCATCTGCTCCACCGCCTGCGGCGCCAGCTTGGGATCGGACACGTCGCCCTGGATGCCCAGCACGCGGTCCTTGTCGTGGCCGGCGAGGAATTCCTTCAGCGTGGCCTCGTTGAATTCCACCACGCCCACGTTGGCCCCCAGGCCCAGGCAGGTTTCGGCAATGGCCTTGCCGATGCCCTGGCCGGCGCCGGTGATGATGATGTTCTTGCCCTGCAGGGACATGGGATTCAGCATGGTGCGCTCCTCGAAATGGGGTTCAATCCGCGATCATAGCGAATCCACGCGCGGCTGACCCTGCCCCCGGCCGTGGGGTGGCTCATATGTGACCTGGCGAACAGAACGGCGGCATGAAGCGACCGACAATGGCAAGCAGTCGGGTTGACTTCTGCTTTTGCCCGATCTCCGTCGCAGAGCACTTCAGGGCGCGAGGCGCGCCTGACCCTCCGCCGGCAGCACCGGCAATTTTCCCCGCCGTGTCAACCGGGCCGAAGCGCGGGACCCGCGGACGCGGGGGCAGGACTTCATGCCGCGTACGCCAGGCATGTGAACCAGGAGACCCATCATCGCGATTGAACATGCCCGTGTGTGCCGCGTGAACAAGCCCTGGGGAAGCACTGATCTGCGGCCCTGGGAGCAGACCCGACACGGTGCCGCAGTCGGGGAGCTGTGGTTTCAGCGCGGCGACCCCAAGGCGCAGGAGCCCGCCTTGCTCCTCAAGCTGATCTTCACCAAGGAGCCTCTCTCCATCCAGGTTCACCCCGATGACGCGTATGCGCGCTCGGTCGGGCTTGAGAAAGGCAAGACCGAAGCATGGTACATCCTGTCAGCCGCAGAGGATGCAACGGTGGCGCTCGGGCTCAAGCGCAAGGTCACCGCCGGGGAATTGCGGACGTCGATCGAGGATGGTTCCATCGAGGAACTGATGCAACGGCGGCCGGTGCAGAAAGACGACGTGATTTTCGTTCCCGCGGGCACCATCCACGCCATCGGCCCGGGCCTTGTGCTCGCCGAGATTCAGCAGCGAAGCGAGGCCACATTCCGTCTCTTCGACCATGGCCGCGGACGGGACCTGCATGTGGACAACGCGGTGGCGGCGGCCCATCCCGAGCCCGCCGGCGGTCAAAGCGCCCCGAAGGCGCTGGGCGATGGGCGCACCCAGCTCATAGCCAGCCGGCATTTTGTTCTTGAGCGCCTGGATGTCACGGCGGATTCGCAATGGGAACTCAACGTGGACGGTGAAACGTGGCTGCTCGGCCTCGAGGGTGATGCAAGCGTCGGTTCCCTGGCCCTGGGCCCGGGCGAGGCCGTTTTTCTGCAAGCCGACCGCGCGACCCTGTCGGCCGGTTCCGGCGGCTTCAAGGGCCTGATGGCCTATCCGGGCCCCGAGCCGATTGCCGGGCTGCTGCGGCGCTCCGATGCGGCGCAAGCCGGGTCGTCGGCGCGCCTGGTCCGGGCCCCGCCCCTTGCCTGGGGCGAAGCCGCCGGACAGTCTGCAAATCGCGACGCCGGCACGCGCGCGAAGAGGCTCGCGCGCCTGGCGTTTATCGGCAACTCCTTGCCCCGCCACTGCGGCATCGCCACCTTCACGACCGATCTGCAGCAGGCGGTCGCCGCGTCACGCGCGGATGTGGAAACCTGCATCGTTGCGATGAACGACCACGGCCACCGCTACGACTATCCGCCCGAGGTCCGCTTCCAGGTCGACGACGGCAACATCGACGACTATGTCCGCGCGGCCGGGTTCCTGAACTCCGGCCGGTTCGACGCCGTTTCACTGCAGCATGAATTCGGCATTTTCGGCGGCGAAGCCGGCGGGCACATCCTGGCGCTGCTCAACTGCCTGACCATGCCCGTGGTCACGACGCTGCACACCGTCGTTTCCGCTCCGACACCGGCGCAGCGCAGCGTTCTTGGGCGGATCATCGACGTATCCTCGAAGCTGATCGTCATGACCGAGAAAGGGCGGGAACTGCTGCGGGAGGTCTACCAGGTCCCGGCGGACAAGATCGAGGTCATCGCCCACGGAATTCCCGACTTCGCCTTTGTCGAACCCGACGCGGCAAAGGCGAAATTCGGCTTCCAGGGCAGGACGGTCATCCTCACCTTCGGGCTGCTCTCCCCCAACAAGGGCATCGAGTTCGTGATCGATGCCATGCCGGCCATCCTGGAGTGCCGCGCCGATGCCGCCTACGTGGTCCTCGGCGCGACGCATCCCAATCTCGTGCGCGACCAGGGCGAAGCCTATCGGGAAAGCCTTGTGGCGCGGGCGCGCCGGCTCGGTGTACAGGAGCACGTGGTGTTTCTCGATCAGTTCGTCGACCAGCCCACGCTGCTCGACTATATCTCGATGTGCGATATCTACGTCACGCCCTATCTCAACGAGGCGCAGATGACCTCCGGCACGCTCGCCTACAGCTTCGGGCTGGGCAAGGCGGTGGTTTCCACGCCTTATTGGCACGCCCGGGAACTGTTGGCCGACGGACGCGGCCTGCTGGTTCCGTTCGGTGATGCCGCGGCCACCGGCGATGCCATTGTGGGACTGCTCAACGACGACACCATGCGGCAGGCCATGCGCGAATGCGCCTATGCCAACAGCCGGACCATGACCTGGGAGAGGACCGCGGAGCGCTACCTGTCCGTGTTCGAAAGCGCCCGGCGCGGACACCGTCTCACGGTGATCCAGCGGCCGCGGCCCGGCGACGCGCCGCGCCAGGGCCAGGCCGCGCCCCCGCTGCGCATGAGCCATCTCGTGTCCATGTGCGACGACACCGGGCTTTTGCAGCATGCAGTGCATTCCATTCCCGAGCGTTCCCACGGCTATTGCGTTGACGACAACGCCCGGGCGCTGCTGTTGGCCTGCATGCTGGACAATGCCAGAGAAGAGCGCCTGCCCGAGGCCTTGACCGGGACATGGGCCGCCTTTGTCCAGCACGCCTGGAACCCCGACACGCGGCGGTTCCGCAACTTCATGAGTTTCGATCGACGCTGGCTCGAGGACAAGGGCTCGCAGGACAGCCACGGGCGGTCGCTATGGGCCTTGGGCGAGTGCGCCCGCAGCGACTCCAGTCCGTCGCGCCGGCGCTGGGCGGCCGCGCTTTTCGCCGAGGCGTTGCCGGCCGTTGACGATTTCGATTCGCCGCGCGCATGGGCTTTCTCGCTGCTGGGGCTGAACGCCTATTGCGCGGCGGCAGCCGACGCTTCCGCCGAGCGCCGTCGTCGCCTGCTCGCCGACCGGCTGACCTCCATCCTGGCGCTCGCCGAGACCAGGGATTGGACATGGTTCGAGGACGGCCTTGCGTACGACAATGCCCGCCTGCCACAGGCCTTGATTGCAACCGGGGCCTGCATCGATGCCCCGGCCTATATCGAAACCGGCTTGAGGTCGCTGCGCTGGCTCATGGCGTTGCAGACGACGCCTTCGCGCCTGTTCCGTCCTGTCGGCTCCGACAGTTTCGGCGACAAGCGGACATTGCCCAAGCCGTTCGATCAACAGCCGTTGGAGGCGGCCGCGGCCATATCCGCCTGCGTCGCCGCCTGGCGCGTGACCGGCGACGCCGCTTGGGGGACCCATGCCGAGCGCGCCTTTGCGTGGTTTCTCGGAGGCAATGACTTGTCCCTGCCCCTTGTCGACCTGGATACCGGAAGCTGCCGCGACGGGCTGCACCCCGACCGGGCGAACGAGAACAGGGGCGCGGAATCCGCGCTTTCCTATCTGCTGGCGCTGGTGGAAATCCGGCAGCTCGACCGCGCCAGCGGCCATCGCATGCCGGCCGCGCCGCTTCGCGTCAAATATCCTGATCTCCTGATCGAAAGAACCGAGGTAACCCTTGTCTCACGCCACATTCCTGAACCGGCAGGCTCTTTATCTGCGTCCCGATCCGGCACGGGTGGTGGTGCGCCCATTCAAGCCGGCGACCGAGCCGCGCGACTTCAATCCGACGGACAAGACGCGGGCCAACCACGTGGTCGACCGTGTGCTTAGCCTCTCTCCGCAAGCCGCCGCAAGCCAGTTGGCCGAGGTTCTCGACAATTTCCGCGGGCGCCACCGCAACCTGCTCGAGATATTCGAAGCGCGCTCCAGCGAAATGGAACACGTGTTTGCGGGCCATGCCGCCTTCAGCAGCACAGTGCGGCAGTTGATCGGCGCGTATTTCCTGCACGAATATTCGTTCGAGGCTTCGGCGCTCTTCAACCCGAGCATCGTCCCCCATTTCGACCAGACCGGCGCCCCCGAGGGAGGGTTGCGCTTCCTCTTGAGCCTCAGGGCGGTCGGGGAAGGCCATATTTCGTCGCTCACGTTTCGGGCGGGTTCCATCGCCGCCAACGGCGGCGTGAGCATTGACCCGTCGGCGCGCCTCGCCGCCATACCCCGCGTCACGCAGAGGAACCCCGGACCCGACGGGGATGTCGTCGAGGTGGTCTTCAGGCCCGAACAGGACATCAGCGAGCGCGTGATCTTTCCCGTGACCGATGCCCAGTCCAACGGCATCGAAGACGCGCGTTTCGTCGAGTTCCGGGAAGACGGCAGAAAGACCTTCTACGCCACCTACACCGCCTACAGCCACAACGCGATCAGGTCCGAGCTCATAGAGACCACCGACTTTCTGACCTTCCGGATGTCGCCGCTGCGAGGGCCGGCGGCGCGCAACAAGGGCATGGCGTTGTTTCCGCGGCGCATCGACGGCCGATACGCAATGATCGCGCGCCAGGACAACGAGAACCTCTACCTCATCTATTCCGACAATCTGCACGAGTGGCAGAATGGCCTGCCCATCCTGAAGCCGCAATTCCCCTGGGAATTCGTGCAGATCGGCAACTGCGGCTCGCCGATCGAGCTCGACGAGGGCTGGCTGCTGCTGACCCACGGTGTGGGACCGGTGCGGAAATACTCGATCGGAGCGGCGCTGCTCGACAAGAACGACCCGTCAAAAGTCCTCGCGCGCTCGCTCGAACCGCTGGTGCGGCCGGAACCCTCGGAGCGGGAAGGCTACGTGCCGAATGTGGTCTACACCTGCGGCGCGATGCGGCATAACAACCTGATCATCCTGCCCTACGCGGTATCGGACACCTTCTCCAACTTCGCGACCATCGGCATTGCCGATCTTCTGCGGGCCATGCAAGGATAGAATTCCGGCAGCGCTCACAAAGCTCACAGGGCTCACGGGGCGGGTCCGGCGGCACCCGGTCGAATTCCGTCTTGGCCGCGGCACCTGGGTGCCGCCGGGCCGGTTCTTGATTGTCGCCGGTCAACCCGGAAGGTCAGACCACCTCGAACAGCCCGGCCGCGCCCATGCCCTTGCCGATGCACATGGTGACCACGGCGTACTTGGCCTTGCGGCGCCTGCCTTCGATCAGCGCGTGGCCCGTGAGGCGCGCGCCGCTCATGCCGTAGGGGTGGCCCACGGCGATGGCGCCGCCGTTGACGTTGAGGCGGTCGTCGGGAATGCCCAGCTTGTCGCGGCAGTACAGCACCTGCACGGCGAAGGCTTCGTTCAGTTCCCAGATGCCGATGTCGTCCACCTTCAGGCCGGCGCGCTTGAGCAGCTTGGGCACGGCGTACACGGGGCCGATGCCCATTTCGCCCGGCTCGCAGCCGGCCACGGCGAAGCCGCGGAAAATGCCCAGGGGTTTCAGGCCGCGCTTTTCCGCCAGTTGGGCGTTCATCACCACGCAGGCCGAGGAGCCGTCGGAGAACTGGCTGGCGTTGCCGGCGGTGACCGTGCCGCCTTCCACCACCGGCTTGAGGCCGACAATGCCTTCATAGGTGGTCTCGGAGCGAATGCCCTCGTCCGAGGCCAGCGTCACGTCGGCCATGCTGGTGGCGCCGGTGGCCTTGTCGGTCTTCTGCGCCCTCACCTTGATGGGCACGATCTCGTCATTGAACTTGCCCGCCGCCACCGCGGCCGCGGCGCGCTGCTGGCTGCGCGCGCCGTAGCGGTCCTGCGCCTCGCGGTTCACGCCGTAGGTCTTGCCCACGTACTCGGCGGTCTGGATCATGTTCCAGTAGGCCGTGGGCATGGCTTTCGCAAGGTCCTCATCCTTGGACATGAAGGTGTTCATGTTGTTTTGCACCAGCGAGATCGACTCCAGGCCGCCGGCCACGAACACATCGCCTTCGCCCACCATCACACGCTGCGCGGCCAGCGCGATGGCCTGCAGGCCCGAGGAGCAGTAGCGGTTCACCGTCATGCCCGACACCGACACCGGCAGCCCGGCCTTCAGCGCGGCCATGCGGCCGATGTTCTGGCCGGTGGCGCCTTCGGGAAAGGCGCAGCCCAGCACCACGTCCTCGATTTCACCCGGTTCGACCTTGGCGCGCTCCATGGCGGCGCGGATGACGTGCGCGCCCAGCACGTTACCATGGGTCATGTTGAGGGCGCCGCGGAAGGACTTGGCGAGGCCCGTGCGGGCGGTGGATACGATGACGGCGTCGGTCATGAAGCTCTCCTGTGGGGTTTCCAAGCGGGGGTTCCAAGCGCGGGTTTACCGGCCTTGGCGGGGCGCTTATTCAGCAAAATTCGCGCTCGAACCGGTAAATTTACCTCGGAATGCCCGAATGAGCACGGTTACTTGCGCTTCCGTCCCGAGGGCACCCGGGCAGGGTATTCTCGGCTCATGCCACATCCGATTCAGAAGACTCCGCCATGGCGCTGAGAGCCACCGTCCACAAGGTCACTCTTCAACTGGCCGACCTGGATCACAACCACTACCGCGATTACGCGCTGACCCTGGCCCAACACCCGTCCGAAACCGACGAGCGCGTCATGGTGCGGCTGCTGGCCTTTGCCCTGTGCGCCGCCGAGGCTGGCGAGGGCGAGGAACTGGAGTTCGGCCGCGGCATCAGCAGCGAGGACGAGCCGGCGCTGTGGCTGAAAGACCTCACGGGCAACATCCGGCTGTGGGTCGAAGTCGGGCTGCCGGATGCCAAGCTGCTGCGGCGGGCCAGCGGGCGCGCCGGCGCGGTGCTGGTGGTGGCCTATGGCGGGCGCGCGGCGGACGTGTGGTGGCGCGGCGTGGAAAGCGACCTTGCGCGCCTCGCCAACCTGCGCGTGCTGAACCTGCCTGGCGCAGGCGGCGCCCTGGCCGGCTTGCTGCAGCGGAACCTGCGCCTGCAGTGCACCCTGCAGGAAGGCCACGTGCTGTTGACCGACGGCGAGCGCACGGCGGAAATGGATGTCGCCGAACTCAAGGCGCCTACGTCAAAGGACCAAGCTGCCCCATGAAGCAACACAACTTTACACAGTCGGGCGCCCGCCATGGGGCGGAAGGGAGAAACCGCCCGACCGCGGCCTTGTCCAATCGCGTATTGCCCCCATTTCATGGGGACATTTCGCGGAGATTGCCGTGCTGACTGCGCTGTTTCGTTCCCTGGTGACCAGTG
>DATNCF010000055.1:0-9828 GCA_035571675.1 Burkholderiales bacterium
GAACGAAAAAAGCGCTTTCAGCGGCCGCACCGTGGCGGAAATCAACGGCTTCATCTACAGCAACAAGCGCGATGAAATGGTGGCCATCCAGCGCGGCACCTGGATCCGCGCCGAGCGCCACAAGTCGGCCGAGAAAAAGAAGGAATACAACCTGCCCAAGCCCTACACCAAGGAGCAATTGGAGGAAATCGACGCTACCTACGAGGCCGAAAAGCGCCGCGGCTCGGAACCGCGCTACTGGGAGGACGTGACCGTGGGCGAGTCGCTGCAGACCATCGTGCGCGGCCCTCTGCGCACCAGCGACCTCATCGTGTGGCACATGGGCTGGGGCATGCAGCTCACGCCTCCGGGCGCCTTCCGGCTGTCCTACCTGCTGCGGAAGAAAGTGCCCGGCATGTACACGCCCAACCCGCTCAACGTGCCCGACACGGTGCAGCGCCTGCACTGGGAAAAGGAATGGGCCAACGAGCTCGGCATTCCCATTCCCTACGACTACGGCGGACTGCGCGAGACCTTCCTCACCAACATCGTCACCAACTGGATGGGCGACGATGGCTGGCTGTGGAAGCTGCGCTGCCAGCACCGGCGCTTCGTCTACACCGGCGACACTTATTGGATAAAGGGCAAGGTCACGGACAAGAAGCTGGACCAGGGCCGCCACGAGGTGCACCTGGAAGTGTGGGTGGAGAACCAGTGGGGCGACATCACCTCCCCGGGCAGCGCCGTGGTGCTGCTGCCCACCCGTGAGAACCCCAAGGTGGAGCTGCCGCGCCCGCCGCAGGACAGCATGGAAGGCATGATGCGCCACGAGGTGGCGCGCATGGCCGCAGGCGTTTGATTGGGAACCGCAGCCGCTTGATCAGAAACCCGCGGGCGATGGGGAACCACGCGCGTTCGATGGGGTTGGAAAGTCTGCGCAGCGGGCCGAAAGGTGCTGTCCAAGCGGGTAGAATGCACGCCATGAAGCGCGACGAGGCTGCTGTATTGCCCTTTCCGCCCGCTGCGGCCAAGCGGAGCCGGGTGGCCGCGCCCGAGGGCCGCATTCCACGCGAGCCGCGTGCCGGCGAGCGGGTGGCGCGCGAGCTGCGCAACCGCATCATCCGCGGCGAACTGGCCGATGGCGCGCCGCTCGCCTCCGAGCCCGAGCTCATGGCGCGCTTCGGCGTATCGCGCCCGACGCTGCGCGAGGCGCTCCGCATTCTCGAGTCCGAATCGCTGATTTCCGTGAAGCGCGGCGCCGGGGGCGGCCCCCGCGTGCACCGGCCCGATCCCGCCGTGGCGGCGCGGCATTTCGGCCTGGTGCTGCAAAGCCGCGGCACCACCCTGGCCGATTTCGCCGCGGCGCGCACCGCCATCGAGCCGCAGATCGCGCGCATGGCGGCCAAGAACGCCGCCGGCCGCGCCGGCCCGCGCCTGTCCGCCATCATCGAGGAGGAGCGCGTGGCCATCCACGACGACATCCTGCTCGCGGCGGCGCTGTTGCGCTTCAACGACGTCATGGCCGAGTTGTCCGGCAGCCAGACCCTGGCGCTGATCTGGAGCATGCTCAACACCATCGCGCGGCGGCACACCTCGGCCGTCGCCATTTTCAGCGGCGACCATCCCGGCAACGTCGCGGCCATCCGGCGCTCGCTCAAGGCGCAAAGCCGGCTGGCCGAGCTCATCCACGCCGGCGACGCCAATGGCGCCGAGGCGTTCTGGCGCCTGCACGTGGAACGCACCAGCGAGATCATGCTGCGCACGCACCGGATTGAGCGCGTTATAGATGTACTGGACTGATCTCCGACGCCCATGTGTTGATTGCACCGATAAACGACAGTCGGGTACCATGTAGGCATGCAGATCGCTTCCGGAGTCATTGTAGACGGCAAGGTCGTCGTCGAGGGGCTCACGCTCCCGGACGGTACCGTCGTAACCGTTCTCGCCCGCGGCGATGAAGCGGCTGTTCGGCTTTCCACTGACGAGGAAGCTGAACTCCTCCAAGCGCTCGATGAAGCCGACCGCGAAGAAGGCATAGGCGCTGAAGAGTTGTTCACCCGGCTGCGCCGACTCGCCGAGCCTTGACCCTTCCTGTTCGGATCAAGCCCCGCGCCCAGCGGGAAATTGAACGAGCTGCACTATGGTGGGCGGAAAACCGGCCTTCCTTCGAGCAGAACTCGGCAAGATAGAATAAACAGTCCATCGCTTTCACGTCAGGACATTCCGTGTCTCCGCTGCTTCGCGCCCTGGTCCGCGCCATGGTGAGCCTGGCCCACCCCAAAATGCTGCTGCTCATGGTGCTGCCGCTGGCCGGCGCCGTGGTCATCTGGGTGGTGCTGGGCGTGGTGTTCTGGCAGCAGGCGGCCGACGCCATCAATTTCGCGCTCGCGACCTGGCCCTCGCTGGAGGGCCTGCGCGTGCTGCTCGATTACTGGCCGCTCACGCTGGTGGCCGCGCACATCGCGCTGGCCATTTTCTTCCTGCTCATGGTGCCGGTGGTGCTGGTGACCACGCTGCTCATTGTCGGCACCGTCGCCATGCCGTTGGTGGTGTCGCACGTGGCGGCGCGCAGCTATCCGCGCCTGGAACAGCGCCAGGGCGGCGACTGGGCGGGCAGCCTGTGGAACAGCCTGGTGGCGCTGTTCATTTTCCTGGTGCTGGCCGCGGTGACCCTGCCGCTGTGGGCGTTTCCGCCGCTGTGGCCGGTTCTGTCGACGGGCCTGCTGGCCTATCTCAACCAGCGCGTGCTGCGCTACGACGCCCTGGCCGAGCACGCCACGCCCGAGGAAATGCAGCGCATCATTGCCCGCGAGCGCTGGAGCCTGTTCATGCTGGGCGTGGCGGTGGCGCTGGCCACGCACATCCCGGTGCTGGGTTTTTTCGCGCCGTTCTTCGGCGCGCTGGCGTTCACGCACTATCTGTTGGAGCGGCTGGAAGCGCTGCGCGCGGCGCCCGTGATGGAAATTGAAAGAGAGGCGAGGAGACTGTCATGATCGGAGCCCTCATCATCGGCGACGAAATCACCCGCGGCAAGCGCCAGGACAAGCATTTCGCCAAGCTCATCGAACTGCTGCGCGCGCGCGGCATGCGCCTGGACTGGGCCCAGTACCTGGGCGACAACCGCGACTTCATCATCGCCACGCTCAAGCGCACCTTCGCCAGCGACGACATCGTGTTCAGCTTCGGCGGCATCGGCGCCACGCCCGACGACCATACCCGCCAGGCGGCCGCCGCCGCGCTGGGCCGCGACCTGGTGCTGCATCCCGAGGCCGAACGCCTGATGCGCGAGCGCTTCGGCGACCAGGCCACCCCCTACCGGCTGCGCATGGGCGAGTATCCGCGCGGCTCGGATATCATTCCCAACCCCTACAACAACGTGCCCGGGTTCTCCTTCGGCCAGCACTACTTCGTGCCCGGCTTCCCCGTCATGGCCTGGCCCATGGTGGAGTGGGTGCTGGACACGTACTACAGGCACTTGTTCAACGCCGTGCCCGAGGCCGACGCTTCCATCATGGTGTACGGCCTGCCCGAAAGCGCCATCACGCCGCTCATGCAGGAGACGGATGACACCTTCCCCGGCATCAAGACCTTCAGCCTGCCCTCGGTGGGCGAGGACGGGCAGCGGCGCCACATCGAGCTGGGCGCGCGCGGCCGTCCCGAGGACATCGCCGGCGCCATGGAGGCGCTGCGCGCGGGCGTGCTGGCGCTCGGCGGCACGCTCGGCCAGGGCAAGCCGGACAGCGATACCTGACCTCCCGGAGTTATGATGAAAGCCTCTCCCGTAAGGACGCAGCATGCGCATCGGCCTCATTTCCGACACCCACATCCCCGAAGCCCATCCCAAGCTCTGGCCGCAGATTTTCAAGGCCTTCGAGGGGGTGGAGATGATCCTGCACGGCGGCGACATCCACGAACTGTGGGTCCTGGACGAGCTTGAGAAAGTGGCGCCCATTTACGTGTCGCGCGGCAACGGCGAGGACGGCAGCGGGGGGCGGCCGGTGCAGCCGGACGATCCGCGCGTCAAGGAGACCTGGCTGATTCCGGCCGGAGGGCTGCACATCGGCATGACGCACTACATCCCCATGCCGCAGATGCCGCCCAACCACACGGTGGAACGCTGGATAAAGAAATTATTCCCGGACCAAAAGCCGGACGTGCTGATTTATGGCGACACGCACGTGGAACAGATCGATGTTTTTGACGGGGTGCTTTGCGTGAATCCAGGATCGCCTACTTATCCCCACGGGCTGGACACGCAGCTCGGAACAATCGGCTTTCTGGATATCAAAGAAGGAAAACCTGAAGCCTCCATCTGGCAGATAACCGAAGATGGCATCGAGCCGTTCAATTGGAGCAAATGGCGCAGGCCCTGGTAGGCCGGCAGCGAGCCTGACTGGCCTCAGGAAAGTCGAACATTCCGGAGGTGCGAGGCTGGGCGCATTGCTCCGAATGACCCGCGCAGTGGTGCGGGCAAACGCTCCGCGTCCTTATCTTAAATTTGTTCTTCTTGTAGTCAGACGCTGACTGCTTCGCGTACCGGCAACTCAAGCTGGATGGCGACCGCTTCCCTCCCAGGCAACAAGTCCACAATCGTAACGCAGGACGGATGCCGATCCAGGTCGTATGGCGTCGGCGAGCCAGGATAGCAAGCCAGGGTGTTTCCGTGGCGCATTTGCCCGTGCACGTGCACGTGGCCTAAAGCCAAATAGTCGAATCCGGTGGCGGCGATTTCATCAGGTGTGATCAATGATGATCTTCCCGATCCCGGATAGTCCACGTACAGCCCATGCGCCATGCCGATATGCCACAGATCGCGCGATCTTCCCGGCGACCCCGCCAAAGGCTTATTTGATTCGTCGTGGTCCACCATCGATCGTCCCCACACCGTGGCGTGCAGTTCCGGGAATTCGATGCTGCGGCCCTCCGCTTCCGTCAGCAGGTGCACGTGCTCGCCCGACGCCGCGAAGTCCATGCCGCGCAGCACCGACGACTGGTCGAAGCAGTCGTGGTTGCCGGCGATGATCACGGTGGGGCAGGCTACGCGCGCAAGCTGGGCGTAGACGAAGTCGATGCTGTCGGCCTTCACCCGGTTGTGGTCGAACAGGTCGCCGGCGATGAGGAACAGGTCCGCGCCTGTCTCGATCACGGCGTCCACCACCCGCATGAAAGAATCGCGCTCCTTGGTGCACCCGTCGTAAAGGTGGACGTCGGAGGTGTGCGCAAGCTTGAGGGGGCGGATCATTGGGTGAAGGGTAAGACGGAATATAGTTGCCCCATTATCGCAACTTTCGCGCGGTCGCGTGAACAACGAACCTGGGAAAGCTTCAGTGCAAAACAAACCCACCAAAAACAAAACCCCGGAACAGCCGGGGTTTTGATTGCCAAAAACCAGGCGTCTCCCCCGGCCTCCCGAGGGATGACAGGTCTTAGGCGGCCTTCTTGCGCGTTTCCTTGGCCACCGCGGTGGCGGCGGCGAAGTTGGCTTCGGCGATTTCGGTGGCCTGGCGGGCCGCCTTGCTCACGCTGTCGTAAGCCGTGTTGGCGGCGGCCAGGGCGGACTTCACCGCGGCCACGGCCACGTCGGAGCCGGCCGGAGCGTTCTTGGCCAGCTTGTCGAGCAGGGTCACGAAGCTTTTGTTGAACTCGCCGGCTTGGGTCTCCACCAGCTTGGTGACTTCGCCCTGCGACTGGGACGCCACGTCGTACAGGTTGCGCGAGTAGCTGATGGCCTTCTCGATGGCCGGCTGGGCCACGGCGGCATTCAGGTTCACCACGTCCTGCACGTCCTTGGCGGCGAGCAGGGCCTTGGTGTGGGCCACGCTGTCTTCGAAAGCCGACTTGGTGGCGTTGAAGGTCAGGGCGGAAATGCGCTCGAATGCGGCAAACTGCGTGTTGGCGAGGCCGAGCAGAGCCTCGACGCCGGCCTTGTTGCTGGCAATCACTTGTTCCGGGGTCAGGTACATTTTGATGCTCCTCAAAATAGATAGGTAGGGTCTGTTTGCATCACGGAAGCCCCCGCTATTATCCCGAGCTGCCGCGTAAATATTGCGGTGCAACAAGACCTATTCTACTCAGCGGAAGGCCAAAGTCAAGAAAAATTATTGCGACGCAACATATCCCGTGCCCTTGACACGGGCAAACGCTGTTCAGTGGGCATTCGCTAACTCTTAACCACTTTATTTTTAAGCTTTTTTAAGGAGGCGCCGTGGCCCTGGAATTCAAAGTCGAAAAGAAAAAAGCCCGGCTGCATGATCCCCGGGCGGATTTCAAGCTGACCGAGGTGGAGAGCGAAATCCGCTACGACCCGCTCACCGGCCAATCGGGCCGGGTGTGCCACTTCGCGCTCACCAAGCTCCCCCTGCCCGACCTGGGTCCCATGGTGGAACAAAGCCGGGGGTTCTGCCCTTTCTGCCCGGGCAAGGTCGAGGCCGTGACGCCGCGCTATCCCGATGACCTGTTGCCCGGCGGGCGCCTGCGCCACGGCGGCGCGGTGCTGGTGCCCAACCTGTTTCCCTACGATGACATTTCGGCCGTGGCGGTGCTGTGCCCGGACCATTTCTTTGCCATGCCGGATATTCCCGAGCAGGTGATTGCCGACGGCATCGGGCTGACGCGCAAGTTCTTCGCCGCCACCCGCCACGCCGTCGCGGGCGGAGCGGGCTTCGGCATGCTGAGCTGGAATTTCCTGCCGCCCTCGGGTGGGACGCAGATTCATCCGCACATGCAAGTGGTACTGACCACCAATCCGGGTAACGGCGTGACGCGCCAGCTCGCGGCCGAGGCCGGCTATTTCGAGCGCACCGGCCGCGCCTACCTGGACGACCTTGCCGCCGAGGAGCACAAGCGCGGCGAGCGCTGGCTGGGCAGCAGTGGCGGCGTGGGCTGGCTGTCGCCCTTCGTGCCCACCGGGCTGCTGGGCGACGCGCTGGCGGTTTTCCCGGGCCGCCGCACCGTTGCGGACCTCAGCGACGCCGACATCACGGATTTTTCGCGCGGCCTCACGCGCATCCTGAAAGGGTTCACCGAGCGCGGGCTGTGGAGCTTCAACCTCGCCTTCGTGCCGGCGCGCTTCGGCCCGGCCGATGCGTCGCACGTGCTGTACGCGCGCGTGCTCCCGCGCATGTACGTCAGCCCGGCACTGCACGCCAGCGACGCCTCCAGCCTCAAGACCCTGCTGGATGAATCGGCCGCCATGGTGTATCCCGAAGAGACGGCCGCGCTGCTGCGGACCGCCTTGGCGGGCTAGGCATGGAGGGCCGGCGGTTCGCCGCCGGCCGCGCCTCCGGGCTACAGGTCCGCCAGCGGCACACCGCGCGCGCGGACATCGCGCGAGCGCATGTTCTTGATGACGGTGTGCAGGTGGCGCTGCAGCGAGCGCAGCGTGGCGGGGGGCGCATCGAGCAGCGCACGCTGTAAAAGCCCCATGGCCGGCTTGGGACTTTTGGCGAAAATATTCGCGCCGCGCGTGGTGGCCTCGACCTGCACATTGCGCTGGTCCTTGCCGTTGCGCTTTTTGGCGACCAGGTTCAGGGCTTCGAGACGATTGACCAGGTTGGTGGCCGTGGAGCGGTGAATGGCCAGGCGCCGCGCCAGTTCGCCCACCGTGATGCCGGGCGAGCGGCTGATCTCGGCCAGGGCCCACATTTGCGCGCCCCCGACCCCACTGCTTTTTTCCACCACCTGATAGTGACGCTTCTGCGATCCGAACACCACCCGAAACAATTTCAGCACTTCGAGCATGTCGGCGTGGCGCTGTGCCGATTCCTTCATCTTGTTCTCCTCCCGAACAATCCGAACATTTTGGCCTGCCACGGCGCTAAAACGCCTGCAGCGGCGAGTCGAGCATACGGAGTTCGGCTGACTTTAGGCTGACTTTTTCTGTCGAACCTGCCTGCCGCCCCCCATTTGTCTCCCAATTGGTATTCATCAAACTGGTATGCCCCAAAACTGGGCGTCCGGGCCAGTCCCTAGACTGGGCTTGAGGACCGGTCTGTAAGGTCCGGTTTACTAAGCGACCTGCAAATCGGCCGGAACCATCGAGCCTGATACACTGCCTGCATTTCCAGCAGCCCTGCCGATGTTCTCTTCCCTGCCTCCGGTCACCCGCAGCCTCATCATCGCCTGCGTCGTGATTTGGTTCGCCGAATGGCAATTCGGCGACGTCCTCACCGTCTACCTGGGGCTGTGGCCGGTGGGATCGGGCCAGTTCGAGCCCTGGCAGATCGTCACATATGCCTTCCTGCATGAGCAGGACGGCATTACCCACCTGCTGTTCAACATGTTCGCGCTGTACATGTTCGGCCGCGACCTGGAGCGGTTGTGGGGCAGCCAGCGCTTCCTGAACCTGTACCTGGCCAGTGTCATCACCGCCGCGCTGGCGCAGCTTGCCTTCGCGGCGGCCGTCGGCGCCGACCCGTATCCCACCATCGGCGCCTCGGGCGGCATATTCGGCATTCTGCTGGCCTTCGCCATGTACTTTCCCCGCCGCACCATCCTGCTGCTCATTCCGCCCATTCCCATGCCGGCCTGGCTGTTCGTGACCCTGTATGGCCTCATCGAGCTGGTGCTCGGGGTCACGGGAACGCAGCAGGGCGTGGCCCACTTCGCCCACCTGGGCGGCATGCTGGGGGCTTGGCTGCTGGTGCAGTACTGGCGCGGCCGGCCGCCCTTCGCGCGCTAGGTCGCGCTGGCCGCTGCAGGCGGCGGCCGTGCTAGATTCGCACCGCCGTTGAAATCCGAACCCGGAGAGTCCCATGAGTGAGCCCGCCGCTTCCACCGTCCTGTACGAAGTGAAGGACCGCGTCGCCACCGTCACGCTCAACCGCCCCGAGCGCCACAACGGAATGAACTACGACATGTGCGTGGAACTGCACGACACCATGCTGCGCGCCGAGGCCGACAAGTCGGTGAGCGTCATCGTGTTCACGGGCGCCGGCAAGTCCTTCTGCGTGGGCGCGGACATCGCCACGGTGAAGGATTCATCCGAGGGGGTGCGCCAAAGCAAGGACATCGGCAAGCTGTTCTGGCAGGCGAACGTCATCCAGCGCGCCGACTACCAGGGAACGCACTGCTACTTCCCGCTCATCGGCAAGCCCATCATCTGCATGATCAACGGCGCCGCCGCCGGCGTGGGGGTAAACTACGCGGCCTTTTCGGACATCCGCTTCGCGGCCGAGGACGTGACCTTCGCCGCCGCCTACGTGCGCCGCGGCATCGCCGCGGAATGGGGCTCGGCCTGGCTGTTGCCCAAGCTCATGGGCCATGCCAACGCCGCCGATTTCCTGCTGTCGGGCCGCAAGATCAAGGCGCCCGAGGCCAAGGAAATGGGGCTGGTCAACCGCGTCTATCCCCGCGAGAAGCTGGCCGAGGAAACCTACGCCTACGCCGCCGAAATGGCGCAGTGGTGCCCGCCGCACGCGCTCAAGCTGCAGAAGCGCCAGCTCTGGGAGTCCTACTTCCAGAGCCTGTCGGAAGCGAACATGATGTTCAAGGAGTTCAGCCGGATCGCCGTGCGCACCGAGGACATCAAGGAAGCCATGGCAAGCTTCATCGAGAAGCGCACGCCCAATTTCAAAGGCAAGTAGTTCGGGTTGCGTCGCGCGGGAGGGGGGCCCGGGTGGCACCGGTGTGAAAAAGTGCCTTCGCGAGCGCAAAAGGCGGCCGATGTAGAGATTCCGCGACAGACAGACGCCCGGCCGATGGTGTCCAATTTGGCACCTTGATTCTCGCCGCGGAAGCATCATGACCACGACCGCATTCCCAGTGTCGGACCGCATGGAAAGCCCGAGCGAATTGCGCGCTCGGCACCGTATCCTCGTGGTCGACGACAACCCCCATAGCGCACAGACG
>DATNCF010000056.1:0-6586 GCA_035571675.1 Burkholderiales bacterium
GATGATCCAGGATCACAAGGTCAGCATTTTCTACACGGCGCCGACCGCGATCCGCTCGCTGATCAAGGCGGCCGAGAGCAACGAGGCCGTGCACCCCAAGAAGTACGACCTGTCCTCCTTGCGCCTGCTGGGCTCGGTGGGTGAGCCGATCAATCCGGCGGCCTGGGAGTGGTACCACGAGCACGTGGGCGGCGGCCGCTGCCCGATCGTCGACACCTTCTGGCAGACCGAGACAGGTGGCCACGTGATCACGCCGCTGCCGGGCGCCACGCCGCTGGTGCCGGGCAGCTGCACCTTGCCGCTGCCGGGCATCATGGCCGCCATCGTGGACGAGGCCGGGCACGACCTGCCCAACGGCACGGGCGGCATCCTTGTCATCAAGCGCCCCTGGCCGTCGATGATCCGCACGATCTGGGGCGACCCGGAGCGCTTCAGGAAGAGCTACTACCCGCCCGAGCTCAAGGGCTACTACCTGGCGGGCGACGGCGCCAGCCGAGACCTGGACGGCTACTACCGCATCATGGGCCGCATCGACGACGTGCTGAACGTCTCGGGCCACCGCCTGGGGACCATGGAAATCGAGTCGGCCCTGGTGGCGAACGCCAAACTCGTGGCCGAGGCCGCCGTGGTGGGCCGGCCCGACGACCTGACCGGCGAGGCGGTGTGCGCCTTCGTGGTGCTGAAGGGGCCGCGCCCCTCGGGCGACGAGGCCAAAAAGATCGCCAACGAGCTGCGCGACTGGGTGGCCAAGGAAATCGGCGCCATCGCCAAGCCCAAGGAAATTCGCTTTGGTGAAAACCTTCCCAAGACGCGTTCCGGCAAAATCATGCGCCGGCTGCTGCGTGCCATTGCCAAGGGCGAGGAAATCACCCAAGATGTGTCCACGCTGGAGAACCCGCAGATTCTGGAGCAGCTCAAGCAGGCGATCTGAGCCCTCCAACAAGCGGGCCAACGCATTCGCGCAACGCAACCAACCGGAGGAGGTGGGGGGCATGAAGACGATCAAGAAACTGGCGGTCCTGGCCGCGTCGGCCGCCGCGCTGGCCCTGGCGGGCACGGCGGCGGCGCAGAACTATCCCAACCGGCCCATCAAGTTCGTCTACCCCTTTCCGGCCGGCAGCGCCTCGGACGTGACCTACCGGCCGGTCATCGAACTGGTGTCGAAGACCGTGGGCCAGCCCATCATCATGGATGGCAAGCCGGGCGGCGGTTCCATGGTGGCGTCGCTGTACGTCAAGACCCAGCCTGCCGACGGCTACACCATCTACGCCGTTTCCAATTCGGTCACGGTCAAGTCGGTCATACCGAACGCGCAGATCGACATCCGCAAGGACTTCACGCCCATCGTGCTGGGCAGTTTCTCGCCGCTGTTGATCCTGGTCAATCCCGAGCAGGTCAAGGCCACCACCATGGGCGAGTTGATCGCCGAGGCCAAGGCCAACCCCGGCAAGCTCAACTACGGCAGCTACGGCGTGGGCTCGGGCGCGCACATGTTCATGGCGCTGTGGCTGAACGATGCCAAAGCCGACATGGTGCACGTGCCCTATCAGGGTACCGCCCAGGCCGTGTCGGAGACGGCGGCCGGACGGGTTCAGGTCACGGCCACCATTCTCGCCACGGCGCGCGCCTTCGTCAGCGAGTTCGGCGGCAGCGGCAAGCTGCGCCTGATCGGCGAGTCATTCGAGGATCGCACGCCGCTCCTGCCCAATACCCCGGGCATGAAGAAGGCGGGCTTCGCCAACGATGCCTACCAGCTGTGGGGCGGTTATGTCGGCCCCGCGGGCACGCCGCGCGAAGCCGTGGAGGTGCTCAACCGCGCTTTCAACGCGGCGTTGAAGGATCCCTTTATCATCGACGCCTACAAGCGCTTCGGCCTCATTCCCACAGGCGGGACGCCGGAAGACCTGACCCGCGTCATCGACAGGGAATTCAACGACTACGTGAAGCTGATCCGGGAGACCGGGCTGAAGCTGGAGTAGTGACGCCCGTTCGCGGGCCATTGCCGCAGACAAGGAGAGGAGGAAAGCATGAAAAAACTGATTGCATTGTCCCTGGCCGCATCGCTGACGGCGGCGCTGCTCGGCCTGGCCGGCACGGCGGCGGCGCAGAACTATCCCAACCGGCCCATCAAGCTGGTCTATCCGTTTCCCGGCGGCGGCGCTTCGGACCTGACTTACCGCCCGGTGCAGGACTACCTGACCAAGGCGCTTGGCCAGCCCATCATTCTCGACCCGCGGCCGGGCGGGGGCACCATGGTGGCCTCCATGTACGTGAAGTCCCAGGCGCCCGACGGCTACACCATCTATGCGGCGTCGGACACCGTGGCGGTGAAGTCGGTCATCCCCAACGCGCAGATCGACATCCGCAAGGATTTCACGCCCATCGCCCCCTCGAACGCCGCCCCGCTGATCGTGCTGGTGAACCCAGAGCAGGTCAAGGCCACCACCATTCCCGAACTGATCGCCGAAGCCAAGGCCAACCCGGGCAAGCTCAATTACGGCAGCTACGGCGTCGGCTCGGGCTCGCACCTGTTCATGGCCATCCTGTGCAACGACGCCAAGATCGACATGGTGCACGTCCCTTACCAGGGCACCACGCAGGCAGTGCAGGAAACCGCCGCCGGCCGCGTGCAGGTGACGGCCACCATCTTGTCCACGGGGCGGGCGTTCATCTCCGAGTTCGGCGGCAGCGGCAAGCTGCGCATGATCGGCCAGTCGCCGGCCGAGCGCTCGCCGCTGGTGCCCAGCGCGCCGAGCATGCGCGAAGCCGGCATGCCCAACTCCGCCCTCGAGCTGTGGGGCGGCTACGTGGGCCCGGCCGGCCTGCCGAAGGACGTGGTGGACGTGCTGAACAAGAACATCAACGCCGCCCTCAAGGACCCGCAGCTCATCGAGATCTACAAGCGGTTTGGAATTACGCCGATCGGCGGGTCGCCCGAGGACCTGGTGAAGCTGATCAACACCGCGTACAACAACTATTCCAAGCTGATGAAGGAGACGGGGCTCAAACTGGAGTAGGGTAGTTCCAGCAAGGAAAGAATGTCATTCCCGCGAAAGCGGGCCAGCGAAGGAAGGGCGCAGAGTTTCACCTGCGCCCTTCGTTTTGGTGGCCTTCCATGAAAAAGGGCCCTGTCTTTGACAGGGCCCGGGACTCGCTGGCGGAGAGGGCGGGATTCGAACCCGCGTTACGCTTTCACGTAAACACGCTTTCCAGGCGTGCGACTTAAACCGCTCATCCACCTCTCCGGATCGGGCGGTATTTTACCTGAAGTTGGCGGCTATCTCGCTGAAAAATCAGAAAATAAGCACCCAGTCACCCCTAGAGGTTCGGGCCTGCATCGCCCCGCGCGGGTTTGTGGCTGATCCAACAGTCAAGCAGGAGTCCGACGCGTGAACCGCCGCCCAAACGACCATCAGCCGACGACTATGTTGCGCCAGATTGATCGTTTAATAGAAAGCTTCTATTCGGACAGACCGGTGCCAAAGGCGATGGTAAGCAAAGCAAGGGGTCACCGATTACTGTCTCGCTCGATAGGGCCACGGGACCGGTGACGACTGACACCGGCTAACCGTTCCTATGACGAAAGGCGGCCTCTGTCGTCAGGAAGAGACGCTCGCCTACATCAGATGGCTGCTGACGCGCATAGCATGAAGGCATGGGGAGAGCTTCTTCTTCGAAAGGAATGATCATGGCAGACCAACAGCAGCAAAACCAGCCTGGGAAAACCCAGGACCAGCAGCAAGGCGGCCAACAAAGCGGCCAACAAGGCGGGCAGAGTCAATCCGGGCAACACAGCCAGGGCGGCCAATCGGGGCAACGCCAGCAAAGCGGCCACCAGGACGATCGCAAGGACGATCGGTCGGGTTCGGACATGGAAAAGGAAGACAGCAACAAACAGCAGTAACGAAACTGAGCGGGCCCCGGAAAATCCGGGTGCTCGCTGGTCCCTGGAGGTCAGCCCTTGCTTGATGAAACTCTCGCGAGCGAGGCGAGGCTCGCCCAAATACAAGCCTTCATTCTGCGTGGAGAGGGGCTCATTGCGGAACAACGGCTGCGGATCCAACGCATGGAAGCAGAAGGAGGACAGGCAAATGCGGCTAGAGAAACGCTTCGCTTGATGCGCACCATGCAGGCCGAGATGATTGAGCATCGTGATCAGCTCCTCAGACTCAGGAAACGGAAAGCGCGCCTCGCTTCCGGCCAAAGTCGAAATGCGTGAGGGTAGATCGCTCATTCAGAACCGATAGGCGATCCCGGCGCTGGCGTAGCGGCCCGATGTGCGTTCGGTCAGGGGACTCCGTGCCGCGTCGCCGCGCAGGCGGCGCTGCTCCAGATTCCCCATGATCGTCCATTCCCTGGACAATTCCACGCCCCACAGGGCCCCGATGCTGGTGTACAGCAGGCCGCTTCCGGCACTGAACACGGGCAGGCCGGCGGTTGCGGATTGCTGGGGCGTCACGCCGTAGAACGTTCCCGTGGACTTGGCATCGGCCCAGGTGGCCTGGGCGAACACGCCGGCGCCGAAGCGTCCGGCCTGAAAGGCTCCGGCGCTCAGGCGCAAATCGGCTTGCGCGCCGCGGCTGGACTGTGTCTCCTGGCGCAGGCGCGCCAGCAGGGTGACCGGCATGGGCCCAAACTTGTTGTCCCACTCCGCATGTACCCCGATTGAAGCGCCGGGGTTCAGGTCAGGCAGCCCGCGGTTGCTCAAAAAGCCGGAATCGCCTGATTTGCGCCCGGACTCATAAGCCAGTTGCGCCCCGACGTTGAGCCCAGGCGCCACTTCGACGCGCGTGCCACCCTCGAGCACGCCCTGGGTCGAGCGCACGAACCACGGATGTCCGAAGTAACGGACCACCGGAACCGGTTCGATGAGGTTGGAGTTCGACCCGTCGTACGCAGGCCTGATGCGAAGGCCGAGGCCCAGCAAGCCCTCGTTGGTGAGCTCGGCGCGGGCTGTCCCAGGCGGTGTCCCCAGTGAGGTGGCGATGGAGATCGCCATCAGCGCACTCCATAGGGTGGCGCGCCATCGGAGGGCCCGCCATACCGGGGCCGCTTCGTTCATGCAGATCACGGCAACTCCTTGGAAACCGGTGTCGCCATTCTTCTCCTTCATGGAAAAAATCCGCCGGCCCTACCTTGCACTGCGCATAGCCGCTTTGGCTCAGAACGCTGTCGCGATGCCTGGAAGGCGGCCGTACGTGACATTCCCCTCGCGCGCGTGGTCTGGCCGGACTGCGGGAACCGCTTGGGCTTGATCTCAAGCGTCCGCTTGATGCGAATACCGTAAAGGTTGCCCAACCCACGGGTTGACGACGCACATGGGTCATGCCGACAGCGCATTAGCGGGTGTTGAAGCGGGAATGACGACGGTCTCCCTGGTGCTGGGAGGAGGGGGCGCGCGCGGCATGGCGCACATCGGCGTGATCCAGTGGCTGGTTGAAAACGGCTACTCCATCCGCTCGATCTCGGGCTCGTCCATCGGCGCCCTGGTGGGCGGCGTTTACGCCGCGGGCAAATTGGGGGTTTACGCCGACTGGGTCGTGGGGCTCGAAAAAATGGACGTGCTGCGGCTGCTCGACCCGGCGTTCGGCCGCACCGGCCTTTTCAAGGGCGAGCGCATCATTCGCGCGCTGAGGGATCTGGTCGGAGACCACGACATCGAGGACCTCCCCGTTGCCTACACCGCGGTGGCGACGGAGCAGGCGTCCGGCGCGGAAGTCTGGTTTCAGAAGGGCAAGCTGTTTGACGCCATCCGCGCTTCGATCGCCGCGCCGATGTTTTTCACGCCCTTCAAGCTTGCGGAACGGACCTTTCTGGACGGCGCCCTCGTCAATCCCGTCCCGATCAGCCCCACCCTGAACGACCCCACCGACCTGAGAGTCGTGGTCAGGCTTGGCGGCACGCCTGATGCTTCGTCGGCGCGACTGGCTGCCGCGCCGCCATGCGGTGCGCCGTGGCGCAGGGTGCGGGCATTCATGAATGGGCGGGCGGAAGGCCGTCGCCGCGACGCTGAGCCCCGGGGGGTTTTTGCCATCGCGCTGTCGGCCATGCAACTCATGCAGGACAGAATCGCGGAACTGTCCCAGAGCGACCGGTCCGAAGACGTGACGGTGGCCATTCCGCGCCATGCATGCGGGTGCCACGAGTTCTGGCGGGCGCAAGAGATGATAGCGCTTGGCTACGAGCAGGCGGCGAGCGCGTTCAAAACGCAACGGCGGCCGGTGATGTCATCCTGATCGCGGGAGAAGGGTCCCGATACGGGCCGCCACTTGCGGCCGGATTGCTCCGGCCCTCGGAACCTGTCCGGCTATTGCAACTGTGCGGAAACATGCACGGCGGCAGGAGCGTCCGGGGAGGGCGACTGGGTGCTGCGCGCCGGGGGGCCTGCCTTTTCCGAATCGGCGGAATCGGCCAGCGCGGTCGGCGGGAAGCGTGACAGGAATTCATGCGCCGACGCCTCCACCGCTTTTTGCAGCGAGATGGAGTCCTCGGCCAGGGATTCGTGGGCGATGGTCAGTTCCTGGGAGCCCTCCCAGACCACGGCCCCGTCCCGGCTGTCCCACATTTGCAGGAAAAGCCTGATAGT
>DATNCF010000057.1:0-3974 GCA_035571675.1 Burkholderiales bacterium
CGGCGCGGCCCAGCGCGATGCGCGCCGGCGTGAGTTGCTTCAGGCGCTGCCAGAGGTCGGGGATGACGGGAACCGGCTTGTCCATGTCCGTCCTCAAAGCCCGGCATGGCGCAGCAGCAACTGGCCGCGCTGGGGCAGCAGCACGCCCTCGCCGTCGGTGATGCCCATGCGCTGCAGCCAGTCTTCGAACTCCGGCGCGCGCCTGCGGCCGAGCAGCCGCCGCAGGTACAGGGCGTCGTGGAACGAGGTGCTCTGGTAGTTGAGCATGATGTCGTCGGCGCCCGGCACCCCCATGATGAAATTGACGCCCGCCGCCCCGAGCAGGGTAAGCAGCGTGTCCATGTCGTCCTGGTCGGCTTCGGCATGGTTGGTGTAGCAGATGTCGCACCCCATGGGCAGGCCAAGCAGCTTGCCGCAAAAATGGTCTTCCAGACCCGCGCGGATGATCTGCTTGCCGTCGTACAGGTACTCCGGGCCGATGAAGCCCACCACGGTGTTCACCAGCAGCGGCCGGAAACGCCGCGCGAGGCCGTAGGCGCGCGCCTCGATGGTCTGCTGGTCGGCGCCATGATGCGCGTTGGCCGAGAGCGCGGTGCCCTGTCCGGTTTCGAAATACATGAGGTTGTCGCCCACGCTGCCGCGGCCCAGGCTGTGGGCAGCGGCCTGCGCCTCGGCCAGCAACGCCGCGGACACGCCGAAACTGGCGTTGGCGGCCTGGGTGCCGCCGATGGACTGGAACACCAGGTCCACGGGCGCACCCTGCTCCATGGCACGCAGCGTGCTCGTCACATGCGTGAGCACGCAGCCCTGGGTGGGCACGTCGTAGCGCGCGCGAAAGTCGTCGATCAGGCGCAGCAGCTCGGTGATGGCAGGCAGGCTGTCGCCGGCCGGGTTGATGCCGATGACGGCGTCGCCCACGCCGTAGAGCAGGCCGTCCAGCATGGACGCCGCGATGCCGCGCGGGTCGTCGGTGGGGTGGTTGGGCTGCAGCCGCACGGCCAGCCGTCCCGGCAGCCCCAGCGTGTTGCGAAAGCGCGTCACCACGCTGCACTTGGAGGCGGCGATGATCAGGTCCTGGTTGCGCATGAGCTTGCTCACCGCCGCGGCCATCTCGGGCGTGAGTCCGGGCGCGAGCGCGGTGAGCGCGGCCGTGTCGGCGGCGTCGGACAGCAGCCAGTCGCGGAACTCGCCCACGGTGAGCGACGATACCGGGGAAAAAGCCTGCGCATCATGATGATCGACGATGAGCCGCGTCACTTCGTCGACTTCATACGGCACCACCTGCTCTTCGAGGAAACGCGCCAGAGGCACCTGCGCCAGCGCCCAGCGAGCGGCCACGCGCTCCTCCTCGGATGCGGCGGCAACGCCGGCCAACAGGTCGCCCGAGCGCAGCGGACCGGCTTTGGCGAGCAGGGTTTTAAGGTCAGGGAACCGGTGCTGTCGGGTCCCGATGCGATGGCTGTAGTTCAAGGCAGCGCGCAGGAGACGGTCATACCGCATCCTGTCACGCGCGCCGGAAGGGCGCAATCGCGCCGGCGGCCCGATTTCAGGCCGCTAGGATACAAGATGGGCTCGCCCGCGCAGCCCTTATTTGTTCAGGAAATTGAGCGGCAGTCCCGGTCGCGGCCAGGGCACCGACACCAGCCGCCCGGTGGATCCCAGCGTGACGTAGGCCGTGCGCAGCCCCGGACCGCCGAAGCAGATGTTGGTGGGAACCTTGTCCGGCATGGGCACGCGCTCGATGAGCTTGCCCTGCGGCGAGATCACCGAAATGCTGCCGTCGATGAGCGTGCCCACGCAAATGTTGCCGTCGGCGTCCACGGCCAGCGAATCGTAGGCGCAGTAAGTGGGCGAGGCGTACAGCATGGTGCCGCCGTGGGCTGACGGCAAGGCGGCGCGGCGGATGCGGCCGGGCGCCTCCAGGTCGAAGGCCCAGATGCGCGCTGTGGCGGTCTCGGCCACGTACACCCGCGACTCGTCGGGCGACAGGCCCACGCCGTTGGGCATGACCATGGGGAAGGCGGCTTCAATGCAGGAGGAGCCGTCGGCCTTTGCGTAGCACAGGGCGCCGCGCACGGCGCTGCGCTCGTGGCCCTTGCCGGTGTCGGTGAACCAGAAGCCGCCGGTGGCGTCGAACACCAGGTCGTTGGGGGCGGACAGCAGCGCCTTGTCGCTGCGCTCGTACAGGCGCTGCACCTTCCCGGTGGCCAGGTCCACGCGATCGATGGAGCCGTTGATGTAATCCGGCGGCCGGCTGACCGCCGCCACCGACAGCGTGCCGTCCTTGTTCTCGACGAAGGCCAGGCCGCCGTTGTTGGCGATGTAGCAATGGCCGCCGGGTCCCATGGCCATGCCGTTGGGCGCGCCGTCGATTTTCGCCACGGTTGACAGCATTCCGTCCGCCGACACCCTCGCCACGCGGCGCGGTTCCAGATCGCCCACCAGGAAAGAGCCGTCCGGCAGGGCGATGGGCCCCTCGGGGAATCTCAGTCCCTCGGCGACGACGCTGACGTTGGCTTCACCCACGCTGGCCTCCTAGATCGGCGCGCAATGCTGCGATGGCCTGCTACACAATGCCCCGGGCCTTGAGCTCGGCGCGGCGCGCCGCGTCCAGCCCCAGCAGCCCGCCCAGCACCGCGTCATTGTGCTCGCCCAGCCTCGGGCCGGTATGCCGGAATTGCCCGGGCGACTCCGACAGGCGTGGCGAAGGCGCGGTGACGGCGATTTCGCCGAATTCGGGATCGTTCACGCGCAGCAGGCTCTGGCGCGCCTGCACATGCGGATCGGCGAGCAGCATGTCCATGGTGTTGGTGGGAGCGACGGGGATGCGCTTGCCAATGAGTCCGTCCAGCACTTCGCGCAAGGGCCTCTGCCTGATCCAGGCGGCGACCAGGCCGTCGGCCTGGTCGTCGGGCGTCTTGTCATTGCCGCCGGCGAGCAGGATGGCATCGCGCAAGTGGCGCGGCGTGGTGGCCGAGATCACCACGTGCTTGCCGTCGGATGTGGCGAACACATTGCGCAGCGCCAGGCCGGGCACGCGGCTGCCGGTGCGGCCGGGGGACTGGCCCGGCTTCCAGCGCGACACGGGCTGGGAAATGGCGACCAGGATGGGCTCGTACAGCGTGGCGTCGATGTGCTGGCCGCGGCCCGTGCCGCCCAGCTCGGGCGCGGCATCGCGCCAGTACAGCGCCATCATGATGCCGATGACGGTGTTCATGGCGCCGATGGCGTCGCCCATGGGGAAGGACGGCATCATGGGCGGACCGTCGGGCAGGCCCATGAGATGGGCGAGGCCGCCGAAGCCTTCGCCGAGGGTGCCCGAGCCCGGCCGGTCGGCATAGGGCCCGGTCTGCCCGAAGCAGCTCACGCCGACGTGCACCAGGCGCGGATTGACCTTGGACAGGTCCTCGTAGGCGATGCCGCGCTCTTTCAGCACCTTGACGGGAAAATTGTCCACCAGCACGTCGCTCTTGGCGACCAGTTGCTTCAACAGCGCGCAGCCCTCGGGCTTGCGCAGGTCGATGGTCACGGACTGCTTGTTGCGCGCCACCACGGACCACATGGCGGTGCCGCGCATGGCCTCGCCCTCCAGGGGTTCGATCTTGATGACCTCGGCGCCGAAATCGCCCAGCAGGGTGGAGGCGAAGGGAGCGGCGTAATAGGACGCGATATCAAGGACGCGCACGCCCTCGAGCGGAGTTTTTTTCACGAAGCTTTCCTTAGTGCATGTTTTGAACAAGGGGATATCTCCCCTTGTATCCCCTAAATCAGAAGGGTTCAGTCTTGCAGAATGAACTTGGCGCCCGAGGTCTTGCACACTTCGCGCACTTCCTCGAGCAGCGTGTCGGTCACCGGGATGCCGTCCTTGGCGCGGCGCTCGTACTCGGCGTATTCTGGATCGCCCGCCATCAACACCGGCTGGGCCGGGTCGATGGGCGGCGTGGCACGCATGCTGTCCATGAGGCCGTCCAGTT
>DATNCF010000058.1:0-4587 GCA_035571675.1 Burkholderiales bacterium
AGCGCCCCGTTGCGCGCGTGAAATCCATGGCGTAGCGGCGGCTCAGGGTGTCGTTGGCGGCGGCAAAGGCCTTGTCGTAGTCATCAGCTACGCAGGCGAACAAGAGGTGACCCGTCCCGAAGCGGGAAATGTCCCTTCCCGCCTCCCGCGCCGCGGCGTGAATTTTGTCCAATGACTCGCGGTACATTTCAGGCGTGACGGCGTAGCCGATCCAGCCATCCGCCAGGCGGGCGGCGCGCGCGAGCGCGGTGTCGGAGCGGCCGCCGGCCCAGATCGGCGGTCCTCCCTCCTGGCGCGGAGGCGGCTGCATCTGGACGTCCGAAAAGCTGAAGAACGGCCCTTGATGCGTTGCCGGCCGCCCCGACCACAGCTTGCGCATGACCTCGATGCTCTCGCCGAGCCGGGCGCCGCGCTGCTTCAAAGGCACGCCGCACACCTCGTACTCCTTGGGAAACTCGCCGCCCACGCCCACGCCGAAAATCAGGCGGCCCTCGGTCAGGTGATCCAGCGTGGATATTTCCTTCGCCACCGGCGCGGGATGGCGCAAGGGCAAGAGGTACACCGCGGTGCCGAACGTGAGCCGGGAACTGAAAGCAGCCGCCTGGGCGATCTGCTGCAGGGGATCGAGAAAGGGGACGGGGAACGAAACATGGTCGCCGGCCCAGATGGAGTCGTATCCAAGACCATCCGCAAGTTCGACGGTGGCGCGCAGCGAGGCGATGCTCGGCAGCCAGGGCCCGCTATCCGGCGGAGGGCGGTGAAACGCCTGGATGCCAAGGCGCAATGTCAGATCAGGAGAAGGTGTCATTGTTGGCGGGCCGCGGCAATTCATCGCCCCCGTGTTATCGTGCGTATTAATGAATGGATGCCCAAGTATCATACACAAAAAATGTGTTCATAAATACGAACGCCTTTACGCCGACGGGCCTGGTGCATACTCTGTATCCCGGATCCTGAGCGTAGTCAGTCCATCTTAATGCCTAGGCCCGCCGGTCCACCTGGCTTGACGGCCGCCGGACCGCGGCCCCGATGGAGACCTGGGCAGAATGAATTGCGCCCGGGTCGTTCACTGCACATTTAAGGAGTAGGCAATGGCCAAGAATACCGACTTTGACCTCCGCATCGACAATGCCACGCTGATTGACGGCAATGGAACGCCAGGCGTTCCGGGCAGTGTGGCTTTTCGCGACGGTCGAATCGCGGCCATGGGCGAGGTGAAAGGATCCGCGCTGCGCGCCATCGACGCCCAAGGCATGGTGGTCGCCCCCGGCTTCATCGACATCCACACTCACTACGACGCGCAGGCCTTTTGGGACCCCACGCTCAGCCCATCGAGCCATTTCGGCGTCACCACGGTGCTGGCCGGCAACTGCGGCTTCAGCATCGCGCCGCTTTCGGGCAAAAGCGACGACGCCGAATACCTGATGCGCATGCTGGCGAGGGTGGAAGGCATGCCGCTCCAGTCACTGCAGCAAGGCGTGCCCTGGAACTGGCGGACATTCGAGGAGTTCCTGGCGCGCCTGGACGGAACCACCGCCCTCAACATCGGCTTCATGGTGGGCCATTCGGCGCTGCGCCGCACGGTGATGGGCGAGCGCGCCGTGGGCCACCAGGCCTCCGAAGCGGAAGTGAAGGCCATGCAGGGGCTGCTTCGCGAGTCCATTCGCGCGGGCGGGCTGGGCTTCTCCTCCACCATCAACAACTCGCACAACGACGCCGAAGGCAATCCGGTGCCTTCGCGCCATGCGTCCCATGATGAACTGGTGGCCCTGGCCGGCGTGCTGCGCGAGTTCGAGGGCACCACGCTGGAGTTCCTGCCCAAGATCGGCGACGTGTTCCCCCAGGACCAGCTCGATCTCCTGGCCAACCTGTCGACGGCAGCCAACCGGCCGCTCAACTGGAACGTGCTCGTTCCCAATTCCAAGCGCAAGGACATGTACCAATCGCAGCTCGGTGCGAGCGACTACGCCGCCGCGCGCGGCGGCCGCGTGGTGCCGCTGGTGTCGGCGCAGGTCAACACCACCTGGGTGAACTTCGACAGCGGCTTCATCCTCGACATGTACCCGGGCTGGAACGAATTGTTCCGCCTGCCGCGGTCCGAGCGCCTGAGAGTGCTGGCCGATCCGGAATGGCGGCGCAGGCTGGACTCCGGGGCGCGCAGCGACACCACCGGCACGCGCGCCGAGACCAGCAGGTGGGAGCAATGGCGCCTGGCCGAGGTGTTCCACGCCGACTACAAGCGTTTCCAGGGTCAGACGGTGGGCGAGGCGGCGCGCGTGCTGGGCCGCGCGCCCTTCGACACCATGCTGGACATCGTGGTCGCCGACGGCTTGCGCACGTCGCTGCAAATGCCGATGCGCGGCGACGACGACGAGACCTGGCGCATGCGCGGCGAAGCCTGGCTGGACGGGCGCACCATCGTGGGGGCGTCGGACGCGGGCGCGCACCTGGATATGATCGACAGCTTCACGTCCACGGTGCGTGTGCTCTCGGACGGCGTGCGCCAGAGGAAGCTCCTGACGCTGGAGCAGGCCGTGCAGCAATTCACCACTGTCCCGGCGCGCTTGGTGGGCATCAAGGAGCGCGGCGAGCTCAAGGTGGGCAACCACGCGGACGTGGTGGTGTTCGACCCGGCCACCGTGGGCTGCGGCCCGGTGCACACCCGCTACGACATGCCGGCCGGCGCCGGGCGGCTGTATGCCGACGCCATCGGCGTGAAGCACGTGTTCGTGAACGGCCGTGAAATTGTTCGCGACAATGCCTTTCAAGGCCAGTACCCCGGCAAGGTGCTGCGCTCGGGCCGCGACACCTACACCGTCACTCCTGGCAAGGAATGACATTCATGGAACAGCAGAACAAGGTCGCCGTCGTCACCGGAGGCACGCGCGGCATCGGGGCGGCGATCACCGAAAGACTGCTCTCGGAAGGGACGCGCGTGGTGGCGGGTTATGCCGGCAACGAAGCCGCCGCCGCCGCTTTTCGCGACAAGCTGGCCCGTTTCAACACCCGGTTGGCGCTGCATCGCGGCGACATCGCCGAGCGCGACGCCTGCCGCAAGCTGGTGGCGGAGGCTGTTTCGCGGCATGGCCGCCTTGACTATCTGGTGTGCAACGCCGGGCTGCTGATCGAGGCCAAGCCCCAGGCCATGACCGAGGAGCAGTGGATGCTGGCCATCAACGTCAATCTTTCGGCCTCGTTCTACCTGGCGCAGGCGGCGCTGGAACCCATGCTCGCGCAGGGCGGGGGACGCATCGTTTTCATCAACTCCATCACCGCCACCATGGGCAACGCCTCGCAGGCGGGCTATGGCGCGGCCAAGGCCGGCTTGTTCGGGCTGGCCCGATCGCTGGCGCGCAGCGTGGCGCGCAAGAACATCACCGTGAACTGCGTGGTGCCCGGCGTTTACGAGACGGACATGACCAATGCCATGAGTCCCGAGGCCCAGGACGCGATCCGCAAGCTCATTCCATTGGGCAGGCGCGGCCGCCCCGAGGAACTGGCGCACGCCGTGGCCTTCCTGCTCGATGACCGTGCCGCCTACGTCACCGGCTCGGTCGTGACCGTGGACGGCGGCATCAGCATGGGCGACTAGGCGCCGGAGCCGGGCTGCGGCCCGGTTATGAATATTCGCACATCAAGCAATCGACTCGATCAACCAAGAAGCAGGGGAAGGCAATGGCGGCGGACGACTACGAACTGGTGGGACTGGGCATTCATTTCGAGGATTTGCCCGTGGGGCGCAAGTTCAAGTCACTGTCGCGCACCATCACGGACGCCGACATCTGCGCCTTCGTCAATGTCATCCACATGACCGAGTCGCTGTTCACCGACATGGATTTCATCCGCAACCAGTCGGACATCAAGGGGCGCCTCGCGCCCGGTGCGCTCAGCTACTGCTTCGCCGAAGGATTGCTCGCCCAGTCCACCATGCAGCACACCGGCTACGCCTTTCTCGGCATGGAACTGAACATCGAGAACCCGGCCTTCGCCGGCGACACCATCCACGTGGAATGCGAGGTCATTGAGGCGCGGCTGTCCAAGAGCCGCCCCGGCCGCGGCCTGGTGCGCACGCGCAACCGCGTGGTCAAGACCGACGGCACCGTGGTGCTCACCTACACGCCGCTGCGCATGGTGAAGTGCAAGGCGGCCGGGCGCTGATCCCTGCCGCCCGCGGCAACGGCGGCTAGCCGTGCATGGTGAGGCCGCCCGATATGGACAGCACCTGCCCGGTGATGAAGCCGGCCGCCGGCGTGCACAGGAACACGATGCCATGGGCGATTTCCATGGGCTGCGCCAGCCGGCGCAGGGGAATGGCCCCGGCGAGGGCGTTTTTCAGCTTCTCGTTCTCGATGGAGTGGAACAGGGGCGTGTCGGTGGGGCCCGGGCAGATCACGTTGCAGTTGATGCGGTGCCGCGCCATTTCCCGCGCCAGGCTCTTGGTGAACGCGATGACGGCGCCCTTGGTCCCGGCGTAGAAAGTCTCGCCCATGCTGCCGACCCGCCCGGCGTCGCTGGCGACGGTGAGCACCCGTCCGCCGGCGTTCCTGGCGATGATCCCGGGCAGCAGGTTGTGGATCATGCGCACCG
>DATNCF010000059.1:0-2289 GCA_035571675.1 Burkholderiales bacterium
GCCGGGGTCGAAGTCATTGCGCCGCTCCCGATGTTTTCGCCGCGGCCTTCGAGGCATCCAGGTAGTCCTGCAGCACCAGTTGCGCCGCCACGGCGTGGGTGTCGTCCTTGTGCTCGCGGCCGCCGCGGCCGATGTCGCGCAGGTTCTGCGCGGCGGCGGCGGACGAGTAACGCTCGTCGGCAAACTCCACCGGGCGGCCGAAGCGCCCGCCCAACTGCCGGCCGAAGCGCCGCGCGCGGCGGGTCAAATCGTGCTCCGTGCCGTCGTCCGACAGCGGCAGGCCGACCAGCAGGCGCTCGGGCCGCCATTCCTCGATGAGTTTTGCGATGCGGGCGAAGCGCTCATCGCCGGCCTCGGCGTCGATGTGGCCCAACGGATGCGCCAAGGCCGTGCCGCGGTCGCCCACGGCCACGCCAATGAAACGGGTCCCGAAATCGAATGCCAGTATGGTGCCCGCGGAAGCGCCGCGGTCAAGCATGGCCCGCGGCATCGGACAGGCTGGCGTAGTTGATGCCGAGCAGGCCCATGGCGGCGGTGAGGCGCTGCTCCGCCGGCAGATCGAACAGGATGGCGTCCTGGGCGGGGACGGTGAGCCAGGCGTTCTGGCGCAACTCGTTCTCGAGCTGGCCGGCGGCCCAGCCGGAATAGCCCAGCGTGACCAGCATGCGCTCGGGCCCATTGCCGACGCTCACGGCCTCCAGGATATCCTTGGACGTGGTCAGCGCCACGTCGTCGGACACTTTCAGGGTGGCGTTCCAGTCGCCCACCGGCCGATGCAGTACGAAGCCGCGGTCGGTCTGCACCGGGCCGCCGAAATACACCGGGGCGGTGCCCGTGCCGCCGTTCCCCGCCTCGAGATTCAGCCGCTCCAGCAACGACGACAGGGTCATGTCGATGGGTCGGTTGACCACCAACCCCAACGCGCCCTTGGGCGTGTGCTCGCAGATGTAGGTCAGCGTGCGGGAAAAATTCGGGTCGGCCATGCCGGGCATGGCGATGAGGAAGTGGTGCGTAAGATTGACGGGGTCCACTGGACCGCCATTGTAGTCTTTTTGGTTCCGCCAGTCTGCCCTGGGCGACCCGCCCGCCCTCCGCGGCGCGTCCGCGTAGGCCAAAACGGACAGGAAATCAGGGACGCCTCCGACTTCGCCCTGCTCGCTGTAGGGCTAGGCTGTCGGTAAGCCTGTGGCGGGCTGCCGGCGTTGGCGATGGACGACACGTGCGCAGCGGCGGCGAGCCGGGCCCACATTTTCCACACCGTGAGGACCACCATGAAACGCACTCTTTCCTTCATTCTGGCGGCGCTGGCCTTCGTCGGCGCCATGGGCTCGCTGGCGGGCTGCAACACCGTGGCCGGCGCGGGCCAGGACCTGCAGCGCGGCGGCGCGGCCATCAGCCGCGAGGCCAACGAGCACAAGGGCTGATGAGCACGGAATAACACGCACTTAATAAACGAGCGCAGCAAGACGCGCTACGACCAACGAGCGCGTGAATCCACGCAAGTAACGAAGGCGCGCTCACGGCGGGTGGTGGCGCGGACCGCCGCCCGCAAATGAAACGGCCCCCGGGTTGCCCCAGGGGCCGCTTCTTTCACGTCGCGAGCTGGCGAGGGCCAGCGGCGGATCAGATCGCCTTCAGGTTGCCGGCAGCCTGCTTGCCGCGCTCGGTCAGCACGTCGAAGCTGACGCGCTGGCCTTCATTCAGGGTATCCATCCCGGCGCGTTGCACGGCGCTGATGTGCACGAACACGTCCTTCGACCCACCCTCGGGCTGGATGAATCCGAAACCCTTGGTGCTGTTGAACCACTTGACGGTACCAATAGCCATTCTGGCCTCCAATAGAAAATCCGCGCGCAACTCGGGCGCGGTAGCGAACAACTCGAGCGTGGTGGGTGACTTGGACGACCGTCCAGGAGGTGGACGGGTAGCGGTAGAAGACAGGCCAGAACGTAGGAATTGCGAGGCGCAATTTGCCCGAGCGCGCGGGCACTGTCAAGGGGCCGTTTCACCCACACCCACCCCGATGGGCCACTTCGGCCACCATGAAGTGCTTCACCCCTCGGGCGTGAATTTTTCCGCTGCATTGGACGTGAATTGCTTCACGTGGGCGAGCAAGTCGTCTTCCTGGTAGGGTTTTCCAAGGAAGGCGCTGACGCCCAGGCCCCCGGCCACTTGGCGGTGCTTGTCGGCCGTGCGCGAGGAAATCATCAGCACCGGCAGCGTCGCCAGGCGCGCGTCGGCGCGCAGTTGGCGCGTGAACTCGAAGCCGTCCATGCGCGGCATTTCGAT
>DATNCF010000060.1:0-4118 GCA_035571675.1 Burkholderiales bacterium
CGCCAGGTCAGGGTCGGTGTACTTCTGCCTCGGCAACCCGGTCATGGCAGCGAGCTCGGCCTCGCGCGGCACGCCGGCGCTGACGCGGACCTTGCCGCCGGCTTTGGCATCCTCGCGCCAAGCGATGCCCGGCGTCGCCGGCACGCCGAAGCGCTTCATCAGGGCGGTGTTGGCGTCCAGGGCCTTGCGCTGCTCGGCGCTCACCTTGGCCGGCGCGATGCCGCCGTCGTAGCTCGCTTCGCGATAGCCGGTTTCGTTGCGGCGGAAGGCGGCAACCGTGTCGCGCGCCGACAGGATGGCGGCGGCGCGCCCGTAGGAGCTGTCCTTCTGGTAGGCCACCGGCACCCAGCGCACCTGCAGGCCCGCGCGCTCATAGCCCTGCACGGCCTTCCAGGTCAGGTGGCAGTACCAGCAATTGGCATCGAAGAACACATACAGCACCGCCTTGGCCTGGCCATCCGGGGCGCCCTCCACCACCGCCGGCGCGGCCTGCAGGGCGGCAAACAGCGCGGCGGGGTCTTCGGCGGGCGCCGCCGCGCGCGCCACGGGCGCGGCCAGCAGCAGGACGGCGAACAGCCGGATGAGGAGGTATTTCATGGCGGACGCGGCATTTTAGCGCGCCGCCCGCGGGCGCCGGTTGCGCGGAGCGCCGCCCGATGAACACCGCGGGTGGACAAGAGGTGCTGCGGTAAAATGAATTCAATCTTCCCGCCAGCCCGCCATGTCCAAACCCGACGCGCCGCACGCCAGCAACTTCCTTCGCCACGTCATCGAGGATGACCTCGCCAAAGGCACCTACCGGGGCCGCACCTGGGGCGGGCGGCCCGGCGCGGCGGGTGCGCACGCCAACCAGCCGCCCGACCCGGCGCGCATCCGCACGCGCTTCCCGCCCGAGCCCAACGGCTACCTGCACTTCGGCCATGCCAAGTCCATCCTGCTCAACTTCGGCCTGGCGCGCGACTACGGCGGCATCTGCCACCTGCGCTTCGACGACACCAATCCCGAGAAGGAAAACCAGGAGTACGTCGATTCCATCCTCGACGCCGTGCGCTGGCTGGGCGGCGACTGGAACGCGGGCGGAGTCGAGCACCTGTATTTCGCCAGCAACTACTTCGATTTCATGTACGAGGCGGCCGAGCATCTCATCGCGAGCGGCCACGCCTACGTGGACAGCCTGTCGGCCGAGCAGATGCGCGCCCTGCGCGGCACGCTCACCGAGCCCGGGCAGAACAGCCCCTACCGCGACCGCGGCGTGGACGAGAACCTCGCCCTCTTCCGCGGCATGCGCGATGGTAAGTACGCCGAGGGCGAGCACGTGCTGCGCGCCAGGATCGACATGGCCTCGCCCAACATCAACCTGCGCGACCCGGCCATTTACCGCATCCGCAGGGCGCACCACCACCGCACCGGCGACAAGTGGTGCATCTACCCCATGTACACGTATGCGCATCCCATCGAGGACGCGCTGGAGAACATCACCCACAGCATCTGCACCCTCGAGTTCGAGGACCAGCGCCCCTTCTACGACTGGCTGATGGAGCGCCTGGTGTCGGGCGGCCTGCTGCAGGCGCCGCCGCCCCGCCAGTACGAATTCGCCCGCCTCAACCTCACCTACGTGGTGCTGTCCAAGCGCAAGCTCATCCAGCTCGTCGAGGACAAGCACGTGGAAGGCTGGGACGACCCGCGCATGCCCACGCTGGTGGCGGCGCGGCGCCGCGGCTACACCCCGCAGGGCTTCCAGCGCCTGGCCGAGCGCATCGGCGTGTCCAAGTCGGATTCCTGGATCGACTACTCCACGCTTGAAGAGTGCATGCGCGACGACCTGAACGAGCGCGCCCCGCGCCGCACCGCCGTGCTCGAGCCGCTGCGCCTGGTCATCGACAACTACCCCGAGGGCCGGGAAGAACAGTGCCACGCGCCCAACCATCCGCAGAAGCCCGACTGGGGCAACCGCGCCGTGGCCTTCTCGCGCGAGCTGTGGATCGAGCGCGAGGACTTCATGGAGGCGCCGGTGAAGGGCTATTTCCGGCTGTTCCCCGGCAACAAGGTGCGCCTGCGCTACGGCTTCGTGGTGGAATGCACGGGCTGCGACAAGGACGCCGGCGGCAACGTCACCGCCGTGCACTGCAATTATTTTCCCGACAGCAAGTCCGGCACGCCGGGCTCCGACGCCTACAAGGTCAAGGGCAACATCCACTGGGTGAGCGCGAAGCACGCCTACACGGCGCAGGTGCGCCTGTACGACCGGCTGTTCAAGGTGCCGCAGCCCGGCGCGGGCGACCGCGACTTCCTGCTCGACCTCAATCCCCATTCCATGCGCACCGTGACGGCCAAGCTGGAGGCATCGCTGCGCAGCGCCCGCGAAGGCGAGCATTTCCAGTTCGAGCGCCACGGCTACTTCGTGCCCGACCGCATCGACCCGGTGAGCGGCGAGCCCGAGTTCAACCGCGCGGTGACGCTCAAGGACACCTGGCAGAAATAGGACCTGACTTCAAGGAAACCGCCACGATGAGCGATTCCATTCCAGCCCCGGGCATACCGCCCGCGGGACTCATGTCGCACCGCCCCGAGGACATCGCGCGCGTGCTGGAGTCGCTGCACGCCCAGGGCCGGCCGGTGAGCACTTTTCTGGGCGACAACGAAGGCCTGTTCCATTCCAGGCTGCTGTTCGTCGATCCGCAGCGCCACTACATCGTCATCGCCGCTCCGGCCGGGGACGAATCGCGCACGCTGCTCTCCAGGGCCAATGTGGTGTTCTTCTCCGACTTCCAGGGCTGGCACATCGAGTTCTCGACGGCCGATCCGCAGCCCACGACGCTGGCGGGCGCCGCCGCCATCCGCCTGCGCTTCCCGCCCATGATCGTCAGCGCCCAGCAACGCCGCATGGAGCCGCGCGTTGCCGTGCAGGGCGAGACGCCCCTGCATTGCGAGGCCGACAGCGCCGGCTTCGCGCCTTTCGACGGGCAACTGGTGGACATCAGCGCTTCCGGCGTGGGCTTCCTGCTCTATGGGACGGCCATCACGCTCGAACCGGGTACCATCCTGCGCGGCTGCCGCATCGAGCGGCCCGGAAAGCCTCCGCTGGTCACCGATCTTGAAGTGCGCCACTCCATGCCCGTGGTGTTGCCCGACGGACGGCATGCCTATCGCTCCGGCTGCGTGTTCCTCAATCCGACGCGCGAGGTGGGCGATTTGATCGATTTCTTTAACCAGAACACATCGGGCTGATCGTGCTTCCCAACGACCCGTGGCTGGAGCAGGTGAAAGAAGCGGCACTTGAGCCCGACCTGCCCGTCATCGACGCGCACCACCATCTCTGGTCCGTCGAGCTGGCGGCCCCCAAGCGCAGCTACGACTACATGCCCGCCGATTTCCTGGCCGACACCGCTTCGGGGCACCGCATCGTGGCCACGGTGTTCGTCGAGGCGCGCGCGGCCCGGCCCGAGCACCTCCCCGAGCATATGCGGCCGGTGGCGGAGACCGCATGGCTGGCTGAGGCCACGGCGCCTTTGCCGGGAGAAAAGACAGCGCTTGCGGCCGGCATCGTCGCCTTCGCCGACCTCAACCATCCCGCTGCAGAGGACATTCTGCAGGGTCACCTGCGGGCCGGGGGCGGAAGGCTGCGCGGCATACGACAGAGCAGCACGTGCAGTGACGACCCGGCCGTGGTCGGCGGACATCCGCAAAACCCACCGCACCGGCTGCTCGACCCGGCGTTCCGGCGCGGCTTCGCCAGGCTCGAGCCGCTCGGGCTGTCCTACGACGCGTGGCTGTACCAACCGCAATTGCCCGAGCTCATCGACCTGGCGCGCGCCTTTCCCGGCAGCACCATCATCGTGGACCACCTGGGCGGGCCCCTGGGCGCGGGCCGCTACGCCGCGCGCCGTGAAGAGGGGTTCAACGAGTGGCGGCAGCAGATTGGCGAGCTGGCGCGCTGCCCCAACGTGTTCATGAAGCTGGGCGGCTCGGCCATGCACATGTTCGGCTTCGAGTGGGAAAAGCGGCCGCTGCCGCCGACCTCCGACGAACTGGCCGCGGCCACCGCGCATTTCTACCACGCCGCCATCGACGCGTTCTCGCCCGCGCGCTGCATGTTCGAGAGCAACTTCCCGGTCGAC
>DATNCF010000061.1:0-5425 GCA_035571675.1 Burkholderiales bacterium
CAGCATCACCGCGGCCGCGCGGGCGACGAGCTGGTCCTTGGAGCGCAGCGTCACGTCCACGTAGCGCACGCGCTTTCCGTCGCGCACCACCTGCGCGCTCAGCGAAAGGGGCGCCATCGGCACGGGACGCATCAGGTCGAAAGCGATTTTGGAAATGACCATTTCAGGATCCTTGCGCTCGGCCTCCACGCCATGCGCCAGGAGGGCGGCGGCCGCGCCGCCGTGAAGAAACCCGGGATCCCACGGACCGCGCGACCGGTCGGTGGGCAGATACAGGCCGTCCTGCAGGACAAACATCGACTCCAAGCGCCGCTCCTTCAAGCGTATGCGAACGGAAATACCATTCGGCCGGCGTTGTCGTCAACTCCGCGGCAAACCTCCCGAGGATCAGCTTTCGGCCAGCACCACGGCGGCCTGCTTCTCGACCACGGTTCCCTTGAAGAAATCCGGATTGGTCCGGCCGTGCAGCTTCACCGCATTGGTGAAGGTGAAGGACTTGAAGTCCTGTTCCGAGAGGAAGCCGTGCTCGACCTGCTCCCACGCCTCGCCCAGCACCTCGTCGGGATCTTCCACGTCGAAATGGGAAATGTCCGAGCCGAACACCGGCTTGATGCCGGCGCCGCGGAAGGGCCGGCTGAAGGCCCAGGCCGTGGCCGGATCGTCGGCTTCGCAGCCGAAATAGAACTTGGAGCAGAACAGGCGCTGGATGTCGGCATTGCCGTTGATGGACAGGCCGGCGAACTCGTCGAAGCCCTCGTCGCGCTCCGCCAGTTGCTCCAGCGTGATGTCGGGCTCCATGGTGTCGATATTGCCGGCAAGAATCTGTTCGATCTTGCCCGCAAGGCGCGTGTCGCGCGGCGCATAGCGCTCGAGTTGCCGGCGCACTTCGGCGAGGTCGAGCAGGGTGGGCCGGCACCATTCCTCCACGAACGGGCGGCTGCGCTTGGACCAGTGCCCGCACAGGTCGGCGAACAGGCTGCACGCCCAGCCCACGCCGCCTTCCAGGAAGCCGAAGTTGAGATCAGGATGGCGCTGGGTGACGCCGCCCATGAACAGCGCCCGGGCGAAGCTGTGGTTTCCCTGGGCGAAGTGGCCGAGGTGGTTGGCCACGAAGCTCGAAGGCGACGAGCGGTCGGCCCAACCCACCGAGCCGGCGTGATTGGTGGGCGAGACTTTGAGCCGCTCGAATGCGTCCCACACCGGCTCGTAGTCGAACGGGCTGTCCATGGCCAGGTTGTCGACGTAGGCCGGCGACGAGCCCTCGGCGCCCGGCATGCCCATGGCCGGCCTGGACACCGTGCCGTTGATCATGAGCAGCTTGAGGCCCAGGGTGCGCACCGCGTAGTCCGCCTCCTCCATGGCCTCTTCGGGCGTGTGCATGAGGCAGATGGCGGCGGGGATGATTCGGTCGCGGTAGGGCCGGAACAGTTCGGCCACCATGCGGTTGTAGGCGCGCACCAGCGCGCGCCGCAAGTCGTCCTCGCGCACGCCGGGAATCATGAGGCCCATGCTGGGGTAGATGAGCGCGACGTCGATGCCCCACCGGTCCAGGCTGTCGTAATACAGGCCCGGCACCATGGAAGGCGTGCGGATGCGGGCCTTGAAGGGAAAGGCCCACGCCGGCGGGCGCATTGCGCGGATGCGCAGGCGCTCGGCATCGCTCATGCCGTACCAGCGGGCAAGGCCGCCGGCGCCTTTCAGGAGGGTGCGGAAACCGTCCACCGCGCTGGGACCGGCCGTCTCGTCGAGAAACTCGAAGAAGACCGGGAACAGTTCCAGCCAGTGGCCGTCGGCATCGACCACCGGATGGTTGAGCTGTTTGCGCACCGCCGCCGCCTGCTGGGTCATGGCTTTCCCGTTGGCCGCCGTTCACCCTCAAGCGCCGCTGCCAAAGTTACTGGTCACTGCGGTTACTGGTCACTGCGGAACCATACCGATGGTTTTGGCGATGCCGGCCCACTTGGCCATGTCCTTGGCGGCCAGTTCGTTGACTTCGGCCACACTGGCGGTGGTGGCGGTTACGCCGAATTTGCGCATGGTTTCGATAAATTCCGGCGTTTTCGCGGCCGTGTTCATGGCGGTGTTGAGGCGCGCCACCACGTCCCGCGGCAGGCCGGCCGGACCGGCCAGCGCCGTCCAGGTCTCGTCGGCATCCAGCTTCAGCGGCGCCAGCGCGCCTTCGTTCACCGTGGGCACGTCGGGCAGCGCGTCCATGCGGGTTTTCTTGATGGTGGCCATGGGCCGCAATTGCCCCTGTTGGATCATGCCCAGGGTGCCGGCCAGGGTGTCGGGAAAAAGATGCAGCTCGTTGCGCATGGCGGCCGAGCGCGCGTCGGCCGTGCCCTTGTAGCTGATCTCGGTCATGCCCAGGTCGAAGACCTTGTTCATGTACCGAAAGGCCACCACGTACGGGCCGGGACCGACGAAGGCGTAGTTGACCTTGCCGGGATTGGCCTTGGCATAGGTCAGGAACTCGGCCATGTTCTTGTATGGCTGGTTGCCGCCCGTCATCATGAGCACGGTGGCCGTGTAGGGCATCGCGACCAGGGTGAAATCCTTGAGGTCGTGCTTCCAGTCCTTGAAGAAAATGGGCAGGGTGGAAAGCTGGTCGCCCGTGATCATCAGCGTGTAGCCGTCGGGGGCCGAGCGCGCCACGTAGTCGTGCCCGATCATGGCCGAGGCGCCGGGCCGGTTCTCGGCAATCACGTTCTGGCCGATGGACTTGCTCAGGTGGTCGGCCACCACCCGCGAAATGATGTCCGAGCCGCTGCCCGCGCCGTAGGGGCACACCAGCGTGAGCGCGCGGGAGGGAAACTGCTGGCCGGCGCTGTGCAGGGCGGTGAGACCCAGGCCGAGCGCCGTCAGGGTCTGCAATGAGGTCTTCAACGAGGTCTTCAACAAGCGCTTCATCATTTCCTCCTCATGGATTTGACAAGCTTCGCTGCAACACCCGTCAGTACCACTGCTCCAGCGGCCGCGGCGGCTTCACGTACAGCAGCGGATCGCCCTTGAGGTAGCGCGACAGGTTGTCCTTGAACACGCGGATGTTGTTGGCGAACATGCCTTCCTGGCTGCCCGAGTTGTGCGGCGTGAAAATCACGTTGGGCAGATCCCACAACTCATTGTCGGGTGGGTTGGGCTCGGTCCAGAAGCAATCGAGGTGCGCGCCGGCGATGCGCTTTTCCTTCAGCGCCTTGATCATCAGCGGTTCGTCGATGAGCTTGCCGCGTCCCATGTTGATGATGAAAGCCGACGGCTTCATGGCGGCCAGTTCGCGCTCGCCCAGCATGCGCAGCGTGGCCGGCGTGAGGGCGCTGGTCAGCACCAGGAAATCGGCCTGCTTCGCCACTTCAAGGCGCTGCTCGCTGGTGAAGAGCTCGTCCACGTGCGGCACAGACTTGCTGGTGTCGCGCTTGGTTCCGATGACGCGCATGCCGCAGGCCTTGGCCATGGGCGCGAGGTGCTGGCCGATCTGGCCGAGGCCGAAAATGCCCAGGGTCTTGCCGCGCACGATGACGGTTTCCCAGCGCATCCATTCGCGCCGCTGGCGCACGTGCTCGAAATGATTGAAGCGCTTGGACAGCGCGAGAATGCCGGCCAGGGCCTGCTCGGCGATGCCCTGCGACATGAGCGAGCCCTGGTTGGTGAAAATCACCCGGTCGGTCGACTCCAGTCCGCTGCCGTAGGCCTGGTCGATGCCGGCGGAAAACGTGTGCACCCACTTGAGCCTGGGCGCCATCTCCACCAATCCCAGCGGAAGGTCCACGCCCAGGATCACCTCGGCGTTCTTGATGGCCTCCAGCACCCGCGGCTCGACCGGCTGGCTGGGCGGCGGCTTGCGGAACACGAGCGCCTCGCGTCGCGCATCGCGCAGGCTGTCGGGTTCCCAGTACGAGGCGTAAGTGATGTGCACCCCGGGAGTGCTCTCCAGGTCCTTGCGCACCTGGACCATGGGCTTGACGGACGCAAGCACGCTCTCGCGCGTGGTGGAATACAGATTGAGATCGGCCAGCGCCCGTTGCTCATAGTCGGGGCACATGCCCGGCCCCATCACGACGACTTCAACGCTCATCGCCTTCTCTCCTTTGGCGGATTTCGCCTCACATCTTTTTTGACGATGGTACAGCAAATGATTTCGCAAACGAGTGGGCGTGCGCATGAAAAATCAACTGAAAAAGGTCGCATTTCAAATCGTGATGGGCGATAACGATTTCGAATTGATCACCCGATTTGTTCCGCTATACTGGCGGCGACCAGGCAGGGCACGAAACCGGCGCCTCCGGGCGGGCAAAGGACAGTCTTCCATGACAGAACGGGCAATAGCTTTCTCAGGCACGGGTGGACAGGGCATACAGCTCGCCGCCAAGACCCTGGCGGTTGCTGCGATGCACGAACAGCGCCAGGTGATGGTGTGCGGCACCTATGGCGGCACCATGCGCGGCGGCTACACCGAGTCAACCATCATCGTGGCCGACCAGCCCGTGCTGTCGCCGCCCACGGTGGACGCGGCCTGGGCGGCGCTGGTCATGCACCACCAGGGTTGGCCGGCGGTGCGCCGCCTTCTCAAGCCGGGCGCGCTGGTGCTGCTCGACAGCAGCGTGTTCCGCGGCGAGCACGAAGGCCTGGGCGCCAACGTGGTCGAGATCACCGCCACCGAATTCGCCACCGACCGCGGCCAGCCGCGCACCGCCGCCATGATCTGCCTGGGGGCCTTCTGCGCGCTGACCTCGGTGGTGAGGCTCGACAGCCTGCTTGAAGCGGCCAAGGGCGTGCTGCCCTCCTATCGCGCGCAGCATGCCGCGGCGAATGTCGAGGCGCTGAAATTCGGCTTCGGCCTGTTCCCCGCCGCGCGCGTGCCCGCCTGGACCCCCTCCCTGGAGGCCGCATGAGCACCCGCACCGTATCCCGCGGCACGCTGGTCATCGACGTCGAGGCCTGCAAGGGCTGCGACCTGTGCGTGCCGGCCTGCAAGCCGGGCGTGCTGGTCATGACCACCAACGAGCGCAATGCCGACGGTTATCGCTACCCGAAGCTGCTGCCCGGCTGCACGGCCTGCCACGCCTGCGCGCTGATCTGCCCCGACTTCGTGTTCCAGGTGTGGAAATACGACGAGCCCGTGGTTAACCAGAGCGAGGGAAGCTGAAATGGCGCGCGAACTGCTTGAAGGATCCGACGCCATCGCCCGCGCCATGGTGTCGGCGGGGTGCCGCTTTTTCTCGGGCTATCCCATGACGCCCTTCACCGAGGTGCTGGAGACCATGGCCAAGGTGCTGCCCGGCGTGGGCGGAACTTGCATGAACGCCGAGAGCGAAATCGAAGCCGTGGGCATGGCCTGGGGCGCGGCGGCCGGCGGCGTGCGCGCCGCCACCGGCTCGGTGGGGCAAGGCCTGTCGCTGATGCAGGAATCGCTGTCTGAGTTGTCCTA
>DATNCF010000062.1:0-5250 GCA_035571675.1 Burkholderiales bacterium
CATGTGCCGCGCCAAACTGGCGGCATGATCACCGCCGATAGACAGGAACAGGAACAAGAGGACAGGTCCGATCGGGCCGGGGAGCCGGAGCGCGCCTTGTGCGCGGATTGCCTCGCGCTCATGGCCGAGACACGGTTCATCAAAGGGCCGCATCCCTACCTCGTGGCGGCCGGACTGGACCAGGGGAGCTTGCTGCAATACCGCTGCCTTCTCTGCCGGGGCACCCTGGTGTATACCCGGGCCACCGGCCACTGGAGCGCCGGTACGGCAGGCGCCGGACCTACCCAGGCTTGACCGGCCCCGCCACCAGCCGTCCCCAGGCGATAAAGGCGCAGATCGTCCACAGCACGATGTTCACGAGCCGGCGCCCTCCATGCCGGGCGGCATGCCCTGCGTCTGCACGCCGAACTGCTTCGCATACTCGGCGTTGAGGCGCTGCCAGCCGGCGTCCTTCATGAGGGCGGGTCCGACCCTGCGGCCCATCGGCTGGCCCGCCAGCAGGTGCTCCAGCACGTCGAAGCAGATGTGCCAGCCGGCCGCGCCCATGGAGATGAAGCGGCGGTCGATGTTGTGCCACAGGGTGAGCCGCGTGCCGTCGCCCGCCGGCTCCAGCGTCCAGCGCAGGTTCTGTCCGCCCCAGTCGTATTCGAGCAGCTTCGGTGCGTCGGCGCGCTTCACGGTGATGTCGGCCACCTGCGGCGTGCCGACGGTGGAGAGCTTGGCCGCGCCCGCGCTGCCGAGGTCGCGGTCGGCGTCGAACGGCGCCCATTCGCGCAGGTGCGCAGGATCGGTCAGCGCCTGCCACACCCTGGCGGGCGGATGCTTGAGCTGGCGGACCAGCACCAAAGTCCAATTGTCTCCGTCTTTGCGCACTTCGGCGCCGGCGGCGGGGCCGGGCTGATAGTTCGGGCTGCTCATCTTTTCTTTCCTTTCCTGCGTGAGGCCGGGCGGTCGCCCTTGGCCATGTTGTCGAGATGGCGCTCGAGCGCGTCGAGGCGGGCCGACCAGAAGCGGCGGAAGGGCGCAAGCCAGGCGTCGATTTCCATGAGCGGCTCGGGCCGGAGGGTGTACAGGCGCCGCTGCGCGTCGACGCGCGACTGCACGAAGCCCGCTTCGCGCAGCACCCGCAGGTGCTTGGACACCGAAGGCTGCGGCAGTTTCAGCCGCGCCTCCAGGTCGCCCACGGACAGTTCGGACGCGGCCAGGAGGCTCAGGATGGCGCGGCGGCTGGGTTCGGCAATGACGGTGAAGGTGGATTCCATGGGGATATATATACGCCAACAAGAATATACCTGTCAAGGCATGTACAACGTGCATCTTGGCCGAAACAGTGGAAGGGCCCTCGGCTCTGATGAGCTCGGTCGCCGGACAGGCGCTGTCCGCCTCCGGAATTGTGGTCGCCTAGAGGCGTTCCTTCGGGCGCCTCCACTAGGCCGCTTTGGCGGCCGCTTCCAGTTTGGCGATGTCGATTTTCACCATTTCCATCATGGCCTCGAACACGCGCTTGGCCTTGGCCTTGTCGGGGCTGGTGGTCAGCTCGAGCAGGCGCCGCGGCGTGATCTGCCAGGCGTAGCCCCAGCGGTCCTTGCACCAGCCGCAGGCGCTTTCGGCGCCGCCATTGCCGACGATGGCGTTCCAGTAGCGGTCGGTCTCTTCCTGGCTGTCGGTCACCACCATGAAGCTCACCGATTCGTTGGGCTTGAAGTTCGGGCCGCCGTTGAGCCCCACGTACTGCTGCCCGAGCAGCGTGAACTCCACGGTCAGCTCGCTGCCTTCGTGGCCGCCGGGAAAATCGCCGGGGGCCTTGTTCACCCGCACGACCTTGCTGTCGGGAAAGGTTTCGGCATAGAACTTCGCCGCCTTGCTTGCTTCGCCGTGATCGAACCACAGGCAGGTTACGAGGTTGGGCATGGTCTCTCCTTGTGTTTGCGTAGGGTATTTGAGGTGGATTGTTGAGCTATTCAAAGGATCCGGTGCGCGCAGGCCCGTTGGGCCGGTAGGTGCTGATGATGACGCCCGAGGCCGCGGCCTTGCTGTTGAGCAGTTTGAACTCCCGCGCCGGGGTGCCCTCCGCGAAGAAGCGCTTGCCCTGGCCCAGCAGAACGGGGCAGGTAAGCAGTAGGACCTCGTCGGCCAGGCCGTGTTCCAGCAGCACCGGAGTCACGTTGGAACTGCCCCAGAGGATGAGGTCGGGGCCGTTGCCGGCCTTGATGCGGCGAATGCCCGCGACCACGTCCGGCCCGACGCTTTTGACCGGCCCCCATGCAAGGGTGTCGGGCCTGTGGGTCACGACATACTTGGTGGCCGCGTTCAGGCTGTCCGACATCGGGCTCTTGGCCGCATTGGGCCAGTAGCCGCTCCAGATGTCATAGGTGTGGCGTCCCAGCAGCAGGTCGAAGGACTGGCCGTGCGCCGCGAAGATGGCCTCGCCGACAGCCGGGTCGGAATGGGGAAACGACCATCCGCCATAGGCGAATCCGTTGTCCTGGTCTTCCTTCGGGCCGCCGGGGGCCTGGATCACGCCGTCCAGCGAGATGTGCTCGAGGATCTTGATCTTTCTCATGATGTTTCCTTGTCAATGCCTGACCACTAGACGAACAGCGGTCATGCCCAATCGACAATTGGAGAAAAATTTATTGGCGGGGTTCAAGGCGGCCGGGTGGGGTAGAGCGTATTCCTGGGTCCAATGGTGTTTTACTTAATGGTCTCGCGCTTGGCCATCGGCGCCGCCATCGGTCCGCCTGACATGCACCTGCACGTCGATTTTCACTTTCACCGCGCCGAGCACCACCATGGCCGCCGTGACCAGGCCGAGAAAAATGCACACCAATTCGAGCGGAATGAGCCAATGCAGCGCGGCGTTATCGAAATCCGTGATGAAGACCGTCGTGCCGTGGCAGTTGTAGGGGATGACATTCCCTGTTGCGGCAGCGGGGATGCGCGGCTTGCCGCAGAGGGTGGTGAGCAGATAGCCCCACGCAACCAGGCTCCCCACCATGCCGGTGGCGAAGAAGGCAAGCAGCAGCTTCCAGACCAGATGGCTACGACGCGTCACGCGCTCGCCCTCCTTGATCGCCCTGCCGGGCGCACCGCCCGGGTCTACCCGGCGGCCATCGTCAACGCCCAGGCGATGCGATTGTAGCGGGGGGCAGGTTCGTCCGTCCTGGACTGACGGTTTTTCGGCATTCGCCGAGCAGGTTCTTGCCGTCCCCCCAGACCGCGGCCGAAGCCACGGCCTGAGACGGCGGCCGCGACCGCCACGGCGCGCCCGGCGCACCTGGCCCGGGGGCCGACCTTCGCTCGTGTAACCTCTGGGCTGAACGGCACAGGAGCGGGGCATGGACAAGGTCATCATCCAGGTGGCGATGAACGAGCGCGTCACCAAGGCGGAAAATCCGCACGTGCCGCTCAGCCCGGAGGAGCAGGCGCAGGACGCGCTCGACTGCTGGCGGGCCGGGGCGTCGATTGTGCATTTCCATCCGCGCGACCCGGCAAGCGGCGCCAACCGGCCGGCCGACGTGGCGCTGTACCTGGCCGCGCTCAACCGCATACGCGAGAAGAGCGACGTGATTTTCTATCCCACGGCGGGTTACAGCCCGGACGTGGACGCCGATCTCGCGCACGTGCGCGAGCTGGCCAGGGCGCCCGGCCGCGTGGCGGAAATGTACCTGCAGGGCATCGGGGCGTGGAGCCTGGCGGCCTGGGACTCCAGGCAGGGCGCGTTCGTGCGCGACAACGGCTACGTGGTGGGCCACAACGCGCTCATGCCGTTCCTGCGCCATTCGCTCGAGCACGGCATGAAAGTGGTGATGATGGCGCACGAGCTGGGCCACGTGCGTTCCATCCTCATGCTGCAGGACGCCGGGCTGCTCGGTTCTAAGCTGGTGGTGCAGCTCAACTTCAGCGACGGCGCCGCCTACGGCCCCATGCCCAACGCCAACGGCCTGCGCGCCTACCTCGACATGTTCCCCTCCGGCAAGCCCTTCACGTGGTTCGTGCAGACGCCGGGCGCGGCGCACCACAGCGTCAACGCCCTGGCGCTCGCCATGGGCGGGCATCCGCGGCTGGGCATCGGCGATGCCGCGCCCGAGCGCGGCGGCCCGTACAGCAACGCGCAACTGGTGGAGCGCATGGTGGCGCAGGCGCGCGCCATCGGCCGCGAGGTGGCCACGCCCGCCGAAGCGCGCGCCATCATGGGCATGCAGCCGCTGTAGCAGGGCGCCCTGTAGCGGGCGCCCCGCGCCGGCGTCATCGAGTTATTACTTCGACCGTCCGTCGAAGTGCTTCACGGTGAGAGTTTCCAGGTCGATGTCCTCGATGCAGCGCACGTTGATGGCCGCCGTGGGCTCGCCCGACGGCGAGACCGCTTCGCCGTGGGTGTGGATGCCGCAGTTGGGGCAGAAGCGGTGCTTGATGACGTGCTTGTTGAACAGGTAGGTGCTCATGGCTTCGGGCGGCGTCAGCAGCCGCATGCTGGACTGCGGCACGAACCACATGAGTATGCCCTTGCGCCGGCAAATCGAGCAGTTGCACGACATGACCGAGGTGATCTCGCCGTCGGCCTCGAATTTCACCCTGCCGCAATGGCAGCTTCCTTGATAGGTCATGGTTTTCCCTTCTTCCTGAGCAGCGCCGTTGGTCGCCGCGTTTAGTCGCCGCCGTTAATCACCGCATCTAAGCGCATTGGGGCGGCGTCTGCGCCTCTTCCGGCGTAAACGCCAGCTTACCCGTTTCCAGCAGCGACTTGAGGTTGGACAGCACCAGCGGCCAGCCGCCCGACACGCTGACGATGACCTGGGAGTTGTCGGCTTCCGAGGTGTGAAGGATGGACAGCTTCACCGCGCCGCCTTCCACTTTCTCCAGATCGATGGCGCAGCGCGTGGGCGGCTCGTTCCTGCGCGTGTCGTGCCAGGTCATGACCAGGCGCTTTTCCGGCGCGCATTCCATGATCTTGCCGCTGACAGCGGCGCTGCCGTCCTTGTTCAGCAGCCTGATGGGCGAGCCCTGCTTCCAGTCGGTCTCGAACTGCTGGCCGAACCAGTATTGGCGCATGAACTCGGGCGTGGTGATGGCCGACCAGATTTTGGCCGGGGTGGAGCGGATGTAGGTGACGTAGGTGTAGGTGCTGGACATGATGGTTTCTCTTGTTCTCTTGGTTTGTCAGTTGGTCTTGGCGGCGGCGGGTTTGCTGGCGGCCTCGGGTGTGAGCACCACGCTGCCCGTTTCCAGCAGCGACTTGAGGTTGGAGAG
>DATNCF010000063.1:0-5145 GCA_035571675.1 Burkholderiales bacterium
ACTCGGGTGTCGCCGACTCCATCGACCGCTGCGGTGACTCTACCGTGATGCGCACCGGCTCCCGGGGCGCCGACGACTCCCCTGCGCGAAGCAATGTGGTGCCGCGCCGGGTGAGACCAGCGTCAGCCGCCGCCGCGGCCAGCACGGCCGCGAGCAGGCCAAGCAGGGCCTTAGCGATCCAGTCGTGTTGACGACTTGAGCGATACACCCCGCAGCCCTTCACCGCCAGCCGCCTGCAGTTGTACGGCAGGACCTCGTCCCACCATGACGTTTGACCGTTCATCGCGGTAGTCGTGGTACTGGTAGCCGAAGGTGAACGGCAGCTTGTCCGGCTTCTGCTCGCCGTAGGCGCGGTACAGCGCCGGCTGGAAGGCCCGCTCGAAGGGCGGAATGGGCACGTCGTAGCGGCCGTGGAGTTGCATCTGCCAGCCGCGCGCCAGCAGCGTGGCGTAGGGCAGGCCCGAGTCGTCCTGCACCAGGTAGCCGCTCACGTCGAGCAGCGCGTCGCGCAACTGGCCGAAATCCCTGCTGTGCAGCAGGTAGGAGGCCGACTTGAGGAAGGTGGTGGCGGGCGCCAGGCCGCGCACGTAGGCGAGGAATTCGGGGTAGCGCGCCAGGCCGCGGTCGGTGGCGTCGCCGGAAAAATAGTGCACCCGCCGCACCACGCCGGAGCCGGGCTGCTTGAACTCGATGGTCACGCCTTTCAACGCGCGCAGGCTGCGCCCCTTGGAACGCGGCTTGGCGTCGCCACCGGCGATGTCCAGCGGCACGATGCGCAGGATGTCCAGTCCGGACACGGCCATGGAAATCATCATCAGCGGCACCACGCCGCGCAGTTGCGCCGTGCGCAGCTGCCGCGTCATGTTCTCGGTGATGAAGTAGTTGCGGTCGAAGAAGTCCGCCGTGGCCGCGCGCACGTCGCCCATCAGGCGCTCGAACTGCGGCCCGGTCATGGACTCAATGCGAGGCACTTCGCCGATGTGCTCCAGCCCGAACAGCACGAAGGTTTCGCACTCGGGGAACAGCCACCAGGCGTTGAGGAAGTCCGGACCGGCGAAGGGATAGAGCAGCGTCTTGCCCACCGGGCAGCCCGACGGCAGCGCCCGCGCCCGCCACGCCGCCATGGCGGCCACGCGCTCGGCGCCGACCTTTTTCATGGCGGCCTGCATGGCCGCGGAGTGCGCCTTCCATTGCCCGCTGGCGGCGAACTCCTTGTGCGCCGGATAAATCGGGGGCAGGCCGGCCATGAGCCGCGCCACGGAATTGATGCGCCACTGCGCGCCCAGGTCGAAGTCGGCGCGCATCTGCGCCGCGGCGGGCGGGCACAGCGCCACAGTCAACACGACGCTAAGCGCGCCCAGCGCCGCGGCCAACCACGACCGTAGGGCGGAGGGCGTCACGGCGCCGCGAAGGCGCCGCGGCCGAGGAACCTGTCCTTGATTTCTTCGCTCGCGTTCTTGATCGACACCGCGTCATCCGCCATCAGGCGGTCGCACGCCTCCACCATGCGCTGCACCGCCGGCCGCGCCTTGACACGAGCGTGCCAGCGCCACACGTTGGGGAACTGCTGCTCCCAGTTGCCGCCCCACTTGGCGTTGCGGTCGCGCGTCCAGGGGAACACCGCCATGTCGGCGATGGAATAGTCGCCGCCGAGATAGTCGGCCTCGGCCAGGCGCATGTCCATGGCCTCGAAAAAACGCGTCGCCTGGGTCTTGTAGCGGCTTTCGGAGTAGGCGTTGCCGGGGGGTGCGTAGTATTTGAAATGGGTGTACTGGCCGAACATGGGGCCCACGCCCGACATCTGCACCATGAGCCACTGCATCACGGCGTAGCGGGCGTTGCCCGCCCGCGGCAGGAACAGGCCGGTCTTCTCGGCCAGGTAAATGAGTATGGCGCCTGACTCGAACACCGTGCAGGGCTTGCCCTCGGGGCCCTCGTCGTCCACCAGCACCGGCACCTTGCGCACCGGGTTGAGCCGCGTGAACTCGGGCGTGTAGTTCTCGCTTTTCCACACGTCCACGCGCTGCAGGCGATGCGCAAGCCCGGTTTCCTCGAGCATGATCATCACCTTCTGCACGTTCGGCGTGGACATGCCGTACAGCGTGAGCATAGTTCCCCCTGAATGGCCCCGAAGGGATTCTAAGTCATTTCGCTCGCGGCGGCCCCTGCGGCAGAAGCGGGATACGGGCGGATTTCACGTCTCATACCAAGTCGCATGATAAAATTTGCCGCCTTCCGCGCATCTTCAGGCATCTTCATTCACGAAGCCCCGCCATCTTCGACCAACCCGCCGGTCCATTTCACCGTCCCACAGCACAGCAGCGCGAACATGAACAATCTCGCACAGTACCTCACCACGCTCTGGGACCTCGACTCCTCGGCCCGGGCCGTGGAATTCGGCGACAAGTCCTACACCTGGGCGCAGATGCGCGAGATCGCCGGCCGCGTAGACGCCCTGCTGACCGAGCAGGGACTGGGCAAGGGCACGCCGGTGGGCGCATTGCTGCGCAACCGGCCGCCCATGGTGGCCGCCATCCTGGGGCTGCTGGCCACCGAGCGCTGCATCGTCAGCATCAACCCCTACTACAAGCCCGAGGCGCTGGCCTCGGAAGTGGCCGCGCTCAACGTATCCGCGCTCATGGCCGACCAGTCGGACTGGACGCCGGAGATAACGCGCGCCGCCGGCGCCCAGGGCACCGTGGGCATCAGCCTCAGCGACAGCGGCGCCGCGCTGGTTCCCGGCGCCGACAAAGGCCCCGGCCCGCACCGCGAACTGCCCGAGGGCATCGCGCTGGAAATGCTCACCAGCGGCACCACCGGCAAGCCCAAGCGCCTGCGCGCCAAGTTCAGCGCGCTGGCCGACGCCGTGCTGCCCGCGCCCGACAAGGCCGGCAACCGCCCCGCGCCCGCCCTGCGCGGCGGCGCCGCCATCGTCGCCGCGCCCATGGTCCACCTCAGCGGCATTTTCGGCATGCTGCATTCGTTCTGCGAAGGCCGCACCGTCGTGCTGCTGGAGAAATTCGACGTGATGGAGTGGGCCAACGCCGTGGAACGCCACAAGATCAAGTTCGCCTCGGTGCCGCCAACCGCCATGCGCATGATCCTTGACGCCAACGTGCCCAAGAGCAAGCTCGCGAGCCTCGTGGCAGTGCGCTCGGGCACCGCGCCGCTGCCGCCGGAAACGCAGCAGCGCTTCCAGGACACCTACGGCGTGCCGGTGCTGCTGCAATACAGCGCCACCGAGTGGCTGGGCGGCATCGCCGGCTGGACCATCGAGGAATTCCGCAAGTACATGCCGGCCAAGCTGGGGAGCACCGGGCGCGCCCACCCCGGCGTGAACCTGCGCGTGGTGGACCCTGCCACCTTCAAGGAACTGCCTCCCAATGAAGTGGGCCTGCTCGAAGTGCTGCCGTCGCGGCGCTTCGGACCCGACGCGGAGTGGAACCGCACCACCGACCTCGCCCGCATCGACGAGGACGGCTTCCTGTTCATCCTGGGCCGTTCCGACGACGTCATCATCCGCGGCGGCTTCAAAGTCAGCCTGCCTTCCGTGGCCGAAGTGGTGAACCAGCATCCGGCCGTGAAGGACGCGGCAGTACTGCCCATTGCCGACGCGCGCCTCGGCGAGGTGCCGGTGTGCGCCGTGGAACTGCACGAGGGCGCGAAGGTGCCCACCCCCGCCGAGCTGGAACAGTTCTGCCGCGAGCGCCTGCTGCCCTACCAGGTACCGGCGCAATTCAAGATCGTGGACGCCCTGCCCCGCACCGTGTCGCTGAAGGTGGACCGGCCGGCCACGCGCGCGCTGTTCACCACCGCTTAAAGCATCCTCAGGCCCGGCGGGGGAAGGCCGCCGCCTGCCGAACTCGCATCGGGAAGTCCGCCCATCAGCCGCCCTTCTTGCGCCGGCTCAGGGCCTTGGCGACAAGCGGTCGATTGTCGCGCATCATGAGCGGGGTATTGACTATGCGCTCGACGTGGCGAGCCTGCTGCTTGTCGAGGTCATAGCAGAGCTCCACCGCCAGCTTGGCCACGCCTTGCACGTCGGCCGGGCGGTTCTGGATTTCCTGGCAGAACTCCCACACCTGCGCCTCGAACTCGGCGTCGGGCCACACCGCTTGCACGAACCCCGCCATCATGGCGGTGCGCGCATCGATCTGCTTGCCGGCCACCGACAGCCACTTCGACCAGCCGATGCCGCACAGGCGCGTGAAGCGGCTGGTGCCGCCCGAGCCGGCGATCACGCCGATGTCGATTTCCGGCAGGCCGAAGCGCGCCGACTCGGCGGCGAGGCGGAAGTCCACGGCGCCCGCCATCTCCACGCCCAAGCCCAGGCAGGGCCCGTGGATGGCCATGACGATAGGCTTCTCCACGGCCTCCATCTCGTCCAGGAACACGTGCAGGTTGCGGCGATAGTTCTTGCGGATCTCCACCATGTCCTGGCTGGGGTTCTGCATGGCGCCGCTGGGTTCCGCCACGTCGGCGCCGGCGGTGAAGAAGCGCCCCTTGGCGCGGATCAGCAGCACGCGCAGGTCGCTGCGCTCGCGCAGGTCGTCGACCGCCTTCCAGATCACGTGCTGCATTTCGCGGTTGATGGCGTTCAGCTTGTCGGGTCGGTTGAGGGTGACGATGGCGACGCCGTCACGGTCTTCGCGCAGGGCCAGTTCGGACATGGTGCTCTCCTGAGTGGGTACGGGGAAACAAAGGGAAAACTGCGGACGGCGAAACTGTCGACAAGCATTGTGCGCCGTGAGCGTGGAATCCGTCTTGCCAACGGCTGCTGGAGGTCAGCCTGCGCTCGGCGATGATGCCGCGCTGGATTTCGTATACTTCATGCAATAGCTGGCGGTTTCCGCCACTCGCAGTCGCCCGCCGGCAGTCGCGAACGAGGCGTCCATCAACAACAGGAAACAACAGGAAACAACAGGAAAGGCGGACATGAGGCTTGAAGGCAAGATCGCGCTCATTACCGGAGGTGCATCCGGGTTCGGGCGGGAAGCGGCACGCCGCTTCGCCGAGGAAGGCGCCAGCGTCGTCATTGCCGACGTGGACGAAGCGCGCGGCAAGGAAAGCCTGGCCGACCTGGAAGCGGCGGGCAAGCGCCCCGGGTTGCTGGTCATAGGCGACGTGGCCACCGGGGCCGGCGCG
>DATNCF010000064.1:0-11888 GCA_035571675.1 Burkholderiales bacterium
AGCGCCCCGCCGCGCGGCAGCACGTGGCGCAGCGCGTAGAACAGCACGCGGATAATGGCCATGGAAGCCAGCAGCGGGATGGCCACGTTGAGCCAATGCACCTGCACATGCGGCCGCAGGACGGGCCGCGCCGCCAGCACCAGGATGAGCGCCAGCAGCGGGAACAGGATGCGCTTCAGCCCGCCCACCCCGAACTGCCAGGTCTCGCTTTTCTCGATGCGCGGCAGGCGTATCCAGTGCGCGATAGGCCACGCCACGGCAAGACACAGCAGTATGGTCCCCAGTTGCCAGAGGATGCCGGGCTGGCGCAGGTCGTTCCACAGGTCGACCAGGACCGCCGCGAAAGGATCGTTCATCGCACGAAGGGATGGTTCACGTTGTTGTTCGTTGTTCCGGCTGCCCTGAGCTCTTTCGCTTTGCCCAGCCCCTGGGCCTAGTTCCCGGCGCGCACCATCACTGCCGCGAAGAAGCCGTCCGTGCCATGGATGTCGGGCCACAGCTCCAGGTACTCGCCGCAGTCGAGCGCAATGCGCTGGGCGCGCAGCACCTCGCCCGCCGGCAGTATATGGAAATCCGGAAAACGCGTGAGAAAGGCCGACACGGAGCCGCGGTTCTCGCGCTCGAGGATGCTGCAGGTGGCGTACACCAGCCGCCCCCCGGGTTTCACCAGCCGCGCCGCCTCGTCCAGAATGCCGGCCTGCAGGGCCACCAGCTCGTCCACGCTCCGCGGGCTCTGGCGCAGCTTCAGGTCGGGGTTGCGGCGCAGCGTGCCCAATCCGCTGCACGGCGCGTCCACCAGCACGCGGTCGATCTTGCCGGCCAGGCGCTTGACGTGCGGGTCGCGGCCGCGCTCGATGCGCTGCGGATGCACATTGGACAGGCCCGAGCGCGCCAGCCGCGGCCGCAGGTTCTCCAGGCGCCGCGCCGACACGTCGAAGGCGTACAGCCGTCCGGTGGATTTCATCAGCGCGCCCAGCGCCAGGGTCTTGCCGCCCGCGCCGGCGCAGTAATCAACCACCATTTCGCCGCGCCGCGGCTCGACCAGCCAGGCCAACAACTGGCTGCCCTCGTCCTGCACCTCCACCAGCCCCTCGGTGAACAGCGCGTTGCGCTGAATGGCCGGCTTGGCCGCGAGGCGAATGCCGGCCGGCGAATACGGTGTGGCAGCCCCGGCCAGGCCCGCCGCCGGCAGCCGCGCCAGCACCTCGTCCCGGCTGGCGCGCAGGAGGTTCACGCGCAGGTCGAGCGGCGCCGGTTTCTGCAGGGCCCTGGCATGGGCAAGCAGCGTGGCATCGTCGAAGCGCGACCTCAGCTCGGCAATGATCCAGTCCGGCAGGTCAGCCTCGACCTCAAAGGGCTGCGGCGCAGCGGCCGCGCCCTTTACCTCCGCCAGCCAGTCGTGGTCGCCGCGCTGCAGGCAGGCTTCCAGTTCGCGCAGATTGGCGCCGAGCTGCGTGGCCCACGCGGCCAGCGCCAGGCGCCGCATGCCGGCGTTGGGCGCGACGGTGTGGAGCAGCCGCCAGCGCCGCAGCGCCGCGTACACCGTCTCCGCGATCAGCGCGCGGTCCTGCTGCCCAGCCTCGCGGTGCTCGCGGAACAGCCGCGACAGCACGGCGTCGGCGGGATGCTCGAAGCGCGCCACCTCGGACAGCGCCTCGGCGCACAGCGCCGCGAGCGGCGGCGAGAACCGCGTCGAAACGCCGCCCTCCTTGGGCGCGGACGCCGCGTTGGCAGAGCCCGGGCGTACCTGACGCCACGACGCCGCCTTTGCGGAAACAGCGCGTCCTTGCGGACGCTGCGCGGCTCCCCGCTCCTTGCGCCGGTCCCGGTTGTTGCGGCCCGCGCCGCGTTCTCGTTCAGGAGCCAATCCGAGTCACAATCTGATCGATGCGCGTACCGTCCTTCTCCACAACCAGGACGCGCACCGGCAGCAGGCTGCGTTCGCTGGCCAGCCAGATGTCGGTGGCCTTGTCCTCGGGGCCGTCGCGCACCTTGGAGATGTGCAGCGCCATGATCTCGCCGGCCGGGGTCTGCAACTTCTCCATGCCCACCACGGCGAAGCGGAACGGCGTGATGCCGCGGCCGTCGGCGCGCGCGGCCAGAATGTCCTTGCCCGCGGGCGGCACGAACGCGAACGCATAGGCCATGCTGAGCGGATCCATGAGCGTGGCCTGGCCGGCCGCGGGCATGTCGATGGACTCGGTCTTGCCGTCGTTCTCCTGAACCACCACGCGGCGGTTCCAGTCGAACTTGGCCGTCACGGGCGCGCGGCTGCCGCGCTGGTCCGAGAACTCCAGCGGCTGCAGGCCCCTGGTATCCACGCGCCCCTTGCTGGTGCGCTTGAGCGAGCCCAGAAGCATATAAATGCCCCGGCCGCGCACCTCCGAGTCGATGGAATAGCTGCGGCCGTCATGGTCCAGCGTTTCGGTCACGTCGGCCAAGACCGAACCATTGCGGCTCATCTCATACTGGACCGTAACGTGCTGGGGCGGAACAGCCAGAGCCGGCGCAGCCGGCGACAGCAGCAATGCAAGGCCTGCCAACAAAGACTTCTTCATGCGGGAAACACCAATGTTTGCGTCGCTCCCTGCGCCTTCCAGTCCTCCGCCTGCTTAACGCGCACCACCCCGTCCCGGACGACAAGCCGGCCCTCGGCCAGCCAGCGCAGCGCCAACGGGTATATCCGGTGCTCTTCGGCTAAAACGCGCTCGGCCAGCGTGTTTTCGTCGTCATCCGGCAACACCGGGACGGCGGCCTGGACGATGACCGGGCCGTGGTCGAGGTTGGCGGTCACGAAGTGCACGGTGCAGCCATGCAGCTTGGAACCGTATTGCAGGGCTTGGCGGTGGGTGTGCATGCCGGGGAAAGCGGGGAGTAATGAGGGGTGGATATTCAGCATCCGGCCTTCGTAACGTTGTACAAAATTTTCACCAAGGATGCGCATGAAACCGGCCAGAACAACAATATCCGGACTAAACCGATCAATGAGGCCAGCCAGTGCGGCATCAAAGGCATCGCGACTTGGAAATGAGCGGTGATCGAGGCTCTCTGTCACGAGGCCCTGGGCTTTCGCCCAGGTGAGGCCCTCCGCTGAAGGCTGGTTGCTGATCACGGCCGCCACCCGGTAAGGCGACCCCGTTGCACTCGCATCCTCAACGATGGAGCGCATATTGCTGCCGCGCCCGGAAATCAGGATGACGACATTTTTCAACTTAGGGGATTGGGCGGCTGAAGAACTCACCCAGCCATTTTACGGCACTGCGCCCACATAGCGTGCCGCCGAAGGCGGCGCCCTCGTGAAAAGGTATAAAACCACAGACCAGCGCCCGTAAATCGATTTGCCGCTATGCCTTCTCCGTAGGCAGATTCGACTGGGCACCTTGAATTATTTCGTCCGTTTCGAACAATTCTTGTAGTTGCGCCGCAGTCTGTGTCGTCGTCTGTATCAACGCTTTTTCATCGTGATGCACCGCATACTGCGCTTCCAATTGTTGCTCGTCGTGGCTTTTGAACAAGCCCACGGCCCGCTCTGTGACTGCAGGCGACATACCCAGCCGCAGCAACGCCAGTCTTGCTATCTCTATGCTTGTTGGAAACGTCTCGCGGAAAATGTTCTGAATGCCCAGGTCGCGCAGGTGAAAGTAGTGCGTCCGGTTGCGGGCCCGGGCGATGATGGGCAGGTTGGGGAAGTGCCGCCGCACCACCTCGGCCGTGCGCACCGAGGCTTCCACGTCGTCGATGGCGAGCACGAACAGCTTGGCCTCGCCGGCGCGCGCCGCCTCCAGCAGCTCCAGGCGCGAGGCGTCGCCGTAATACACCTTGGCGCCGAAGCGGCGCACGAAGTCCACCTGCTGGTAGTTCACTTCCAGCGCGGTGAAGGGAATGCCGGACACGCGCAGCAGCCGCGACACGATCTGGCCCATGCGGCCGAAGCCGGCGATGATGACCGGGTTGCCCGGCCCGTCGATGAGATCGAACTCGGGCGCCTCGCGCCGCTCCAGCCAGGGATCGATGACGCGGTCCTGGAGCAGGAACAGCAGCGGCGCGAGCAGCATGGACAGCGTCACCGCGAGGTTGAGCAGTTGCGAGGTCTGCTCGTCCAGCACCGCCATGCCGGCGGCGGTGGAGAACAGCACGAAGGCGAACTCGCCGCCCTGGGCCAGCGCCGACGCCAGGCGCAGCGCCGACGCGTTCTCGGTGCCGGCCGTGCGCGACAGGCCGTACATCAGCACCCATTTCACGGCGATGAGCACGACTGCCGTGCCCACCACCGCCAGCGGGCGGTGCGCCAGCAGCGACAGGTTGGCGCTCATGCCGATGGCGATGAAGAACAGGCCCATGAGCAGGCCCTTGAAGGGCTCGATGTCGGCTTCCAGCTCGTGGCGGAATTCCGAATCCGCCAGCAGCACTCCGGCGAGGAAGGCGCCCAGCGACATGGACAAGCCGATCCAGTTCATGGCCAACGCGGCGCCCGCCACCAGGAACAACGCGGCCGCCGTGAACACTTCCCGGCCGCCGTTCTGGGCCACGGCCTTGAGCACCGGCCGCACCACGATGCGGCTGCCCGCCACCACGGCGATGATCACCGCCAGGCCCTTGGCCGCCGCCACCCAGCCCGAGCCCTCGGCGCGTCCCGAGCCGTCGCCCAGCAGCGGCAGCAGCGCCAGCAGGGGAATCACGGCCAGGTCCTGGAACAGCAGGATGGCGAAGGCCTCGCGGCCGTGGCGCGCGGCGAGCTGGCCGCGCTCGGACAGCGAGGCCAACACCAGCGCGGTGGACGACATGGCCAGGCCCGCCCCCGCGATCAATGCCGCCTGCCACGGCAGCCCCGCCGCCAGGGCCAGGCCGCCCAGCACCATGCCGCACACCCCCACCTGCGCCCCGCCCATGCCGAACACCGGCCGGCGCAGCACCCACAGCCGGCGCGGCTCCAGTTCCAGGCCGACCAGGAACAGCAGCAGCACGACGCCGAACTCGGCCAGCTCGAGCGTCTCCTCCACTCCGTCACCGGCGAGGGACAGGCCGAAGGGGCCGATGGCGATGCCGGCCGCGAGGTAGCCCAGCACCGCGCCGAGCTTCAGCCGCTTGAACAGCGGCACCACCAGCACGGCCGTCAGCAGATAGACCGTGACCTGCTGCAGCGAATGCATGGGTGGGATTGCGATTCGGGCTTAAGCGAGGTCGAACAGCAGCACTTCCGCGCCGCGTCCCGCTTCCAGGCCCACCAGCGCGATGTCGCTGACTTTCAGCGCGTCGCCCGCCTCGAGTTCGGTGCCGTTCACCCGCACCTTTCCGCGCGCCACGTGCACATAGGCGCGGCGGCCAGCGGCGAGCGCGTGCGCGGCGTGTTCCGTGCCGTCCAGCAGCGCCGCGTACAGGCTGACGTCCTGGTGCACCAGCACCGAACCGTCGCGGCCGTCGGAGGAAGCGATCAGGCGCAACCGGCCGCGCCGCGAATCGGCGTCGAAATGCTTCTGCTCGTAGCTGGGCGCGATGCCGCGCACCGACGGCTGGATCCAGATCTGCAGGAAGTGCGTGACGCCGGTCTTGGAGTGGTTGAACTCGCTGTGCGAAATGCCCGAGCCGGCGCTCATGCGCTGCACGTCGCCGGGCACGATGGTGGAGCCGTTGCCCATGCTGTCGCGGTGTGCCAGTTCGCCCTCCAGCACGTAGCTGATGATTTCCATGTCGCTGTGGGAATGCGTGCCGAAGCCGCTGCCCGCCGCGATGCGGTCTTCGTTGATCACGCGCAGGGCGCCGAAGGACACGAACTCGGGGTCGTGGTAGCCGGCGAACGAGAAACTGTGGAATGACTTCAGCCAGCCGTGGTCGGCGTAGCCGCGTTCGGCACTTTTGCGCACTTCCAGCATGATCTATCCCGTCAGGAAGGGTCGGCGGTATTACCCGAACCCTCTCCCTTCGACTCGGATTCGCGCGCGGCGATTTCGCGATGCACCTCGGCCATGTCGATCTGTTTGGCCTGGCTGATGACGTTGGCCAAGGCGGAAGCCGGCAAGGCGCCGGCCTCCGAATACAGGATGACGTTTTCGCGCAGCACCATGAGCGTGGGAATGGAGCGGATGTTGAACGCGGCGGCCAGTTCCTGCTGTTCCTCGGTGTCGACCTTGCCGAACACGATATCAGCATGCTGCTCCGACGCTGCTTCGAAAGTGGGCGCGAAAGCGCGGCAGGGACCGCACCACGAGGCCCAAAAATCCACGATGACCATATCGTTCTTGGTCACCACGTCGTCGAAATTGTCTTTGGTCAGCGCAATGGTGGACATGAAGGGCTCGCTGGAACAGGGGAGGTCGGTGGGCGGGAAAACACCGACTTCAGTATAGCAGCGGCCTCCCGCGGCGACGGACATAGGGGACGAATGTCCCGACGCAACCCATGAGACCACTGTGGGAGAATCGGTGCATGCCCGAAGCGCCCGTACCCAGCTTCATCGCGCCCGAATCCGCTTCCGAAACCACCACGGCGGCGCCGTCTGCCTCGGGGGGCGGCCTGCGCGGACGCTTCGCGCCCTCGCCCACCGGCCCGCTGCATTTCGGCTCGCTGGTCGCGGCCATGGGCAGTTGGCTGGATGCGCGCGCGCGCCGCGGCCAGTGGCTGCTGCGCATGGAAGACATCGACAAGCCGCGCGAGGCACCCGGAGCGGCCGCTGCCATCCTGCGCGCGCTGGAAGCTTGCGGGCTGGAGTGGGACGGCGCGGTGATGTACCAGTCGCGGCGCACCGACGTCTACGCCGCGGTGCTGGACAAGCTGTGCGCCGACGCCCATGTCTATCCCTGCGCCTGCAGCCGGCGCGAAATTGCGGCGCTGGCCGGCTCTGCCTCCAGCGCCGGACCGGACGCCGAGCCCGTGTACCCCGGCACCTGCCGCCATGGCCTCGCGCCGGGGCGCGCGCCGCGCGCCTGGCGAATCCGCGTGGGCGACGCGCGCATCGACTTCGTCGACCGCGTGCAGGGTCCGCAATCGCAGGACCTCGCCACCGAGGCCGGCGACTTCGTGGTCAAGCGCGCCGACGGGCCCTTCGCCTATCAACTGGCCGTGGTGGTGGATGACGCCGCGCAGGGCATCACCGACGTGGTGCGCGGCGCCGACCTGCTGTCCTCCACACCGCGCCAGATCCTGCTGCAGCGCGTGGCTGGCTACCCCACGCCCTCGTATGCTCACCTGCCCGTGGCGGTGAACAGCGCGGGAGAGAAGCTTTCCAAGCAGACGCTCGCCCCGGCGCTCGACGCGCACGCGCCGGCGCCCGCCATGCTGGCCGCGCTGCGCTTCCTCGGCCAGCCAGCGCCGGACGAACTGGCCGGCGCCGCGCCGCGGCAAGTGCTGGCCTGGGCACTCGAGCACTGGGACATCCAGGGGGTGCCGCGTCTCCGATCTCAGCCGGTCCCCAGCCCTTGACGTCCTCCCTGTGCTCCACCGTTTAGCCTCGCAGAAAGGGCAGCCGCAAAGTGCTAACCTTCTTTTTCCCAAGAGGATCGCCATGAACAAGGCAGCCGAACCCTTTGACGTGAAGGCCAATGTCAGCGCGGAAGAGTGGCAGGTCCGCGTGGACCTCGCGGCCGCCTACCGGCTGGTGGACCATCACCGCTGGACCGACATGATCTCCACGCATATCTCCATGCGCGTGCCCGGCGAGCCGCACCACTTCCTGATCAACCCTTTCGGCCTGCTGTTCGGCGAAATCACCGCCTCGTCACTGCTGAAGGTGGATGAAGACGGCAACATCCTCCTGCCCTCGCCCTACCCCTTCAACTCCGCCGGCTTCGTCATCCACGGCGCCATCCACGAGGCGCGCCCCGAGGTCAATTGCGTGCTGCACCTCCACACCGCCGACGGCACCGCCGTGTCGGCGCAGGAGGACGGCCTGCTGCCGCTCAGCCAGGTCGCGCTGGCCTGCCTGCCCAAGCTCAGCTATCACGAATACGAAGGCGTGGCGCTGAACATGGACGAGCGCAAGCGCCTGGTGGCCGACCTCGGGAACAAGGACATGATGATCCTGCGCAACCACGGCACCCTGGCCTGCGGCACCACCGTGGCCGAGGCCTGGGTGAACATCTACGCGCTCGAGCGTTCCTGCTCCATCCAGGTGCGCGCCATGACGGGCAAGCTGCGCCACGCCCCCAAGGACGCCATCGAAACCGTGGCCCGGCAGATGGAACAAACAAACCAGAACTCGGTGGCGGGCGGCAAGCCGATCGCGGGCAGCGAGCAGAAGGAAATGACCTACGCCGAACGCGTCTGGCCGGCCATGCTGCGCCTGCTCGACGGCATCGATCCGGGCTACAAGAACTGATGGTATACAGGTTGCGAGGCGCCGGGCTCCCGCCCGGCGGATTTCATACGCAACCAAGGTGTCGCTGCGCGCGGGGCCGGTTCCTCGCCAGGCAATCCATGTCCCCAGACTGCTATACAGCCAGGTAGCGGTCCTTAACCTGTGTATCCCGGTCGAAGGCCGCCCAATCCCCTTCGAAGACCGTACGCCCCGAGTCGATAACGTGCACCCTGTCCGTGCAGTGGCGGGCGAACCACAGGTTCTGCTCGCACAGCAGCAGGCCGGTGCCGTCCAGTTCGCAGCTGTCTCGCACCTGCTTGGCCATCTGCTGCACGATCACCGGCGCCAAGCCCTCGGTGGGCTCGTCCAGCAGCAGCAGCTTGGGCTTGGCGGCGAAGCCGCGCGCCACCGCCAGCAACTGCTGCTGGCCGCCGCTCAGTTGCGCGCCGCCGCGCTCGCGCAGCGGCTCCAGCATGGGAAAGCGCTTGATCAGTTCGTCGGCCGGGCAGCGGCCGCGCTGGCCGTCGTCGGCCTCGTAGGCGAGCGCCAGGTTCTCCATCACCGACAGGTGGGGGAAGATGCGCCGGTCTTCGGGCACCAGGCACAGCCCCAGGCGCGCGCGCTTGAAGTCGGACAGCCCGCCCAGATCCTTGCCCTGCCAGCGCAGCGTCCCGCGCACGCGCGGGCCGCCGTTCATGATGCTTTTCAGCAGCGTGGTCTTGCCGGCGCCGTTGCGGCCCACCACGGCCACGCGCTTGCCCTCGGGCACCGCCAGGTCGATGCCCTGCAGGATGTGGCTGTCGCCATACCAGGCGTTCACGCCCGACAGTTCAAGCATGTTCCAGCTCCTCGCCCAGGTACAGTTCGCGCACCGCCTTGTTGGCGCGGATTTCCTCGGGGCGGCCGATGGCGATGAGTTCGCCGTAGTTCAGCACCATGACACGGTCGGCCAGGCCCCACACCACGTCCATGTCGTGCTCGGTGAGCAGCATGGTGGCGCCGGTCTCCTTGCGGATGCGCGCCAGCAATTCCACGGTCTGGTGCCGATCCGAGGGAGACATGCCCGCGGTCGGCTCGTCCAGCATGAGCACGGCGGGCTTGAGCGCCAGGGTGATGGCCAGTTCCAGGCGCTTCTTGTCGCCGTGCGACAGGAAGCGCGCCTCGACGTCGCGCTTGGAGGCCAGGCCGAGGGCCCCCAGCATCTGCATGGCTTCCTCGATCACGCTGGGGGCGGCACGGAACTGGTACCAGCGCCCAGCCACCTTGCCGGCCACGCGCTGGCGCGACTCGATGGCCACCACCACGTTGTCGAGCGCGGTGCTGTTGCCGAACACCCTCGCCACCTGGAAGGTGCGGCCGAAGCCGCGCGCGGCGCGCTGGTGCGCCGGCATGCGCGACACGTCAAGGTCGCCGCACAGGACCCTGCCGCGGTCGGGCAGCACTTCGCCGGTGAGCACCTTGAACAGCGTGGTCTTGCCCGCGCCGTTGGGGCCGATGATGGCGAACACCTCGCCGGGCTCGACCCGGAAGGTGGCGGTTTTCAGGGCCGGGATGGGGCCGTAGTTCTTGCCGACGCCCTCGGCGACGATGGCCTGGCTCATTGCCCGCCCTCCTTGACTGGCGCCAGCTTGGCGTCCGCCGACGCCATGGGCGCCGATGAATTCCGGGGCGCCGCGGGTGGGGGTGCCTCAGCGGCCGGCGCCTCGGTGCCTTTCTTGCGCAGCTTGCCCAGCAGGCCCATCACGCCCGTGGGCGCGATCAGGATCACCAGCAGCAGCACCATGCCCACCACCAGCTCGGACAGACCGGCCAGGGTGCGGGTGCTGAAATTCACCAGCGCGAACAGCGCCGTGCCCACCACCGGGCCCCAGAACGACTGCGCGCCGCCGAGCAGCGCGTTCAGCATGGGCTGGGCCGAGCGGAAAGTGTCGGCCAGGTCGGGCGTGATGGTCTGCACCCACGGCGTGTACAGGCCGCCGGCGAGCGCCGCGATGGCCCCGGCGATGGTGAAGGACAGCAGCCGGTAGCGCGCCACGTTCACGCCCAGGAAGGCGGTGCGCTCCGGGTCCTGCTGGATGGAGCGCAGCACGCGGCCCACGCGGCCGAAGGTCAGCCAGCACAGCGCCCCCGCCACCAGGGCGCAGACGATGCACAGGAACCAGTAGTAATTGTTGCCGCTGGCGAGGTCGAGGTTGGTCACGAGCAGGTTGAGCTTGGGCCGCGGAATGCCGGACATGCCGTCTTCGCGGCCCAACGCGACGCTGTAGCCGATGATGATGTGCAGGATCTCGCCCAGCGCCATGGTGAGGATGGCGAGCGCGATGCCCGCCGCGCGGCGCAGCACCACCATGCCGACCAGCACCGACAGCACCGCGCCCAGCAGCGCCACCCCGCCCAGCAGCACGAGAAAGTGTATGGGCGCGTGCATGCGCAAGGCCAGGGCCGTGGCGTAGGCGCCCACGGCGAAGAACGCCGCGTGGCCGAAGGTGGTGAGGCCGGTGAAGCCGAACAGCAGGTTCCACGACAGCGCGAACACCGCGTCGATCAGAGTCAGGCCGATGAGGAAGACGATGGCCTGCGTCGTCCAGAATGGCGCCGAGGCCAGGATGATCACGCCGATCACGATGAGCAGCGCGGTGCGGGTGCCGCTCACGGTATTCAATGCGCCGCCCCTTGTCCAAACAGGCCCTGCGGCCGCCACAGGAGGAACCCGACCATGACCACGTAAATGGTAAGCCCGGGCACGTTGGGCAGCAGCACCAGGCTGATCGATTCGATCAGGCCCATGAGCATGGAGGCCACGAACGCGCCGCGGATGTTGCCCAGGCCGCCGATGATCACGGCCACGAAGGCGTGCAGCAGGTAGGAGAACGCCAACCCCGGCGACAGGCCCTGGTTGGGCAGCAGCAGGCCGCCCGCCAGGCCGGCCAGGAAGAAGGCCAGCACCACCGCGCCGGTGTACAGCACCGGCACGTTGATGCCGAGTTGCCCGGCCATCCAGGAGTCATGCGCCACGCTCTGCATGATCTTGCCCACCCAGGAGCGGTGGATGACCAGATCCAGCACCAGGAACACCACCACCCCGATGCCGAACACGAAGGCCGAGAAGGCCGGGATGAAAATGGTGTCGGACAGCGAGAAGCCGCCCTCGAAGGCGGGGGGCGGGGAAATGGAGTAGGAATCCAGGCCCCAAATCAGCTTGGAGGCGCCGCTCGCCACCATGAGCAAGGCAAAGGTGGCGATCATCATGTAGGCGTGGTCGACGTTGCGCAGGCGGCGCAGCACGGTGAAATCCGTGATCACGCCCAGGACCGCCACCACCGCCCCGGCCAGCAGGCTCACCAGCACGTAGTTCAGCGTGGAATCGGTGTGCTGGCCGATGATGGAGAAGGCGACGTACGCGCCGATCATGAAGAAATGGCCGTGCGCGAAATTCATCACGCGCAATATGCCGAACACGAACGTCAGCCCGGCGGCGACGAGAAACACCGCCGCGCCGGTGGACAGGCCATTTAGGATGGCAAACAGCATGGGCTTCTCCTCCTAGAGAAGGCGTAACGCGCCGCGGGGCCCACATGGCGCCCGCCGCGCCTTTCTG
>DATNCF010000065.1:0-10455 GCA_035571675.1 Burkholderiales bacterium
ATCGGCCTTCAGCGCCGGCGCGACCAGAAAGGTCGGCGCGATGCCGCCCACGATGGGAATCTTCCAGCCGAGTTCCTTCATGTTCTTGGTGATCGTTCCGTGGTCCTCACCGGTGTTGGGCCAGATGAACAGCACATCCGGCTTGCCGGACCGCAGCGAAAGCAATTGCGGCGTCATTTCCGCAGAGCGGATGGCGAATTCCTGCTCGGTCACTTTCATGCCCCGCTTCGCCGCCTCTTCCTTGACCGCTTCCAGCGCGGCCTTGGACTGCGCGCCATTGTCGCCCAGCCAGGCAATCGATTTCGCCTTCAGGTGGTCCGCCGCGTAGGCGACCATCGCTTTGCCCGAAGCATCTGCCGGAGGATTGATGCTGAAATGCCAGTTGGACGCCTGCGGCGTCAGCAGCGTGGATCCGCTGGTGGAGATATGGAATATCTTCGCCTGGTTCATGATCGGCGCAATGGCCAGCGTGAATTGGCTGGAGAAAGGTCCAAGCTGCACATGGACTTTCTCGGCCCCGGTCAGGCGGCGCTCCTCGGTCACAGCCGCACTGGGGTCGCTCTGGTCGTCGCCTTGCACGATGTCGACCTGTTTTCCCGCTATCCCGCCGGCCTTGTTGATTTCGGCGATGGCCATTCTGATGCCGGTGATGTTGCTGACCGATGCGCTCACCTGCCCTCCGGTAAACGAACCCAGCAACCCCAGCTTGATGCGGTCCGGCAAGCCCTGGCCAAACGCCTGGAAGGCGGCGATCAATCCTAAAAATCCGACTGCGGTTTTAACGCAACGCATGAGTCCTCCTTGGGGTCCGAAATATTTTGTTCATATAATCGAACATACGATAAGAACAGCCATACTTGACCGATAATAGCGCCAAATCACGATCGGTCAAATGGAATTATAAAGATGTTCACATTTATGAATGACAAACTTGGGCCATGCGGCGCCCGATTCCAGGGCGCTTCAATAGCCCCAGGCGGCGGCGAAAATGCTTGACCTCGCGTTCAGGGGAAGGGTGGCCGTCATGACCCTGTCCCGCCCGCCCGTGAATGCCATCGACGACGCGATGATCGCGTCAATGCATGGCAGGCTGGACGAACTGGCGAAACGGCAGGACGTTTCGGTGCTGCACCTGCGCAGCAGCCAGCGGCTGTTCGCGGCCGGCGCTGACATCGAGTTGCTTCACCGCATATCCACCTCCGCGGACAGGGCCGCCGTCATGGAGGACTACCTCGAGCGCCTGCAGGGCCTTTTCAACCGCATCGAGTCGCTGCCGCAGGTGACCCTCGCCGAGATCAACGGCGCCGCCCTGGGCGGGGGCTTCGAAATGTGCCTCGCCTGCGACTTGCGCATGGCGGCGCAGGAAGCGAAGATCGGCCTGCCCGAAATCGGCATCGGGCTCTTTCCGGGGGCCGGGGGCACGCAGCGGCTGTCGCGGCTGTGCGGCATGGGGCTTGCCGCAAAACTGATTTACACGGGTGAACCCGAGACCGGCACGGCCGCGAGGGACCTGGGAATGGTGCAGTGGGCCGTCCCCCAGGCCGAACTGGAAGCCCGAGCGGCAGAGTTGGCGGACCGGCTGGCGAGCTTCAACCCCTTGGCGCTCAGAGCGGCCAAGGCCTGCATCGGGGCCTCCGGAGCGCCGCTGGAAAACGGCTACCGCCTGGAGCGCGAGCACACGCGTCGCCTGATCGCCAGCGAGGAAACCAAGGCGCTGCTGGCCGCCTTCCTGGGCAAAAGGAAATCCCGGTAGCGCTCCCGGCCCGCGCGCCTCAGTCAGCGACCGCTGAACTTGGGCTGGCGCTTCTCGAGAAAGGCCCGGACGGCTTCCTTGGAGTCTTCGGTCGAAAGGCTGCGGATCATGTTGGGCGGCTCCATGCGGATGACATCATCCAGGTCCTTGCACAGCGCGGCATTGATGTTCTGCTTGATGAGCCGGTAGGCGACCGGAGGGCCGCTGGCAAGCCGCGCCGCGAATGCCATGGTTTCCTCCTCGAGTTTTGCATCGGGAATCACACGGTCGATCAACCCGATGGACAGTGCCTCTTGCGCGGTCAGCTTGTCGCTCAGGAAGTACAGTTCTTTGGCTTTTGAGGGTCCCACCAGCTTGGTGATGAAATAACTGCCCAGGCCGTCCCCCGAGGCTCCGATTTTGGCGAAGGCGGACGTGAACGTCGCGTTCTCGGAAGCAAAGCGGAAATCGCAGGCGCACGCCAGCGCAAGGCCCGCCCCGGCCGCCGCGCCGCGGATCATGGCCATGGTCGGCTTGCCCATGCGGTGAAGATTGACCGAGGTCTCGTCGTTTCGCGCCAGACGCTCGGTGCGAAGCTCGACGTCGAGCCAAACCGGATGCTCGGCATATTTAGCCCCCATGGCGTCGCCCGGGTCGGAACGGCCGAAGTTGTTGACATCGCCCCCGGCGCAGAATGACCCGCCCGCCCCGGTCAGCACCACGACGCGCACTTCGGGATCCAGTCCGGCGTCGCGGGTTGCATCGAGAAGCAGCCGCTGCATGGTCCTGGACAGCGCATTGCGCTTGTCGGGGCGGTTCAGGGTGAGCGTCAGTATTCCCGCCGCGTCCAGATTCGAGAGAAGTTCGCTTTCCATGGGATCGATCCGATATTTATCTATGTGAACAACGGTCATGAGCTGCAAAGTATAGCAACCCGTTTCGGCGTCACTACTTATTCACATACTGGAATGCACCTCCGGTGGGCAATACAGGCTCATCCCCATACAATGGGCCGACGGGACTTTCTTCCCTCACCTCTTGTTCCAACACCAACCGGGAGAACCATCGTGGATTTCACCAAATACAAGCACTTGACCTTCAAACAGGACGGCAAGGTCCTCACGGCCCTGTTCAACCAGCCGGCCAAGCTGAACCCCATCAACAACGACGTCGAGAAGGACCTCGTGAACCTGCTGCACGAGGGCGCCGACGATCCTGACTTCAACGTGCTCGTCCTCGGGGGCGAAGGCCGGGCCTTCTCCGCCGGCGGGGACATTCCGTTCATGCAGAAGGTCATTGACGACCCCTCGCTGTTCGGCACCTACCAGCCGAAGAAAACCGTATTCAGCCTCATCGACTTCCCCAAGCCCATTGTCGCCAAGGTGCAGGGGCCGGCCATCGGCCTCGGGGCCACGATCGCGCTGCTGTGCGACGTGATCTTTGCCTCGCCCAACGCCAAGTTCGGGGACCCGCACGTCAACGTGGGCTTCACCGCCGGCGACGGCGGCGCCATCATCTGGCCGCAACTCATCGGCTACGCCCGGGCGAAGCAGTACCTGCTCACCGGCGACCTGGTAAACGCCGCCGAGGCCGAGCGCATCGGCCTCATCAATTTCGTGGTGCCGGCCGAGGAGCTTGACCAGAAGGTCATGGAGTTCGCGCAACGCCTCGCCAACGGCGCCACCAAGTCGATCAACTGGACCAAGCAACTGGCCAACATCGGCCTGCGGCAGGTCGCCTCGGGACTCATGGACGCCTCCATCGCCTACGAGGCCCTCTCGAACATCACCCGCGATCACCAGGAAGCGGTCACCGCCTTCATCGAGAAGCGCAAGCCCAAGTTCACGGGCGACTGAACGGGCCCCGCGCCGCATGGGGCGCGATTCAAGATGCGTCGGGCGGCAGGGGCGCGAACTTCGGCGCCCGCTTGTCCCGAAGGCTGGCCGCGCCCTCGGCGAAGTCCGCGCGGTGCCCCGGCAGCCGCCCCAGTTCCTTGGCGCGATCTTCGGCCGCATGGCAGTCGACGTTCCAATCCAGATGGATTTGCCGCTTGGCGTCGGCCATGGCCACGGGTGAGCAGAACTCGGCCAGGTCCCGGGCATAGGCCGTGACGCGGTCCATGAGCTCGGCATCCGGCACGCAGAAGTTCACCAGCCCGATGCGCTCGGCCTCGGCGGCATCGATGCGCCGGGCGGAGAGGATGAGTTCCATGGCGCGCGTATGGCCGACGATGCGCGGCAACAGCCACGACGACCCGTATTCGGCGTTCAGCCCGCGCCTCACGAACGCCGTGGCGAACACGGCGCCGGCCGCGGCAAAGCGCACGTCGCAATGCAGCGCCTGGATCAGGCCGAATCCCACGCAGGGCCCGTTGATGGCGGCGATCATGGGCTTCCGGATGGACAAGGCATGCGTCATCCTTCTGCCCTTCGAAGGCATGCGCTTTTGGCCGCCTGACGACTGCAGAAGCTGGGCGCCATCCATGCCCGAACAGAATCCGCGTCCCGCGCCGGTCACGACGATCACCCGGATGCGCGGATCCGCGTCCGCCTCGTCGAGCAGGTCGAAATAGCGATCGCCCAGGTCATACGTCCAGGCGTTGAGGCGGTCCGGCCTGTTGAGCGTGAGCGTAAGGGTGGCCCCGTCGCGCCGGCTCAAAACGTCCTGTTCTGCCATGGGCTGCTCCTGCAGTGGGATCTCATCATAGTCAATACGAATTATTCATGTATCTGATACCGAGGATGGAATAGGAAACCGGCCCATTGCTCCGGTGCGATCAAGAACCCCGCTTCACGACGATTCCCGCCGCCTCCCGGTCCCACAAACTCCCCGGATCGGCGTGCGCCGCCTCCCTCAGCAGATACTTCTGCACTTTCCCGCTCAAGGTCTTGGGAAGGTCGCCGGCGAACTTCAAATAGCGCGGGACCATGTAGTAGGCCATGTTCCGGCGGCAATGCTCGATCAGCCCAGCATAGGTCACCTGCGCGCCGCCGCGGAGCACCACGGTAGCCGCGACCTCGTCCTCGGCCATCTCCGAGCGCACCCCATACACTGCCACGTCCGCAACCGCCGGGTGCGAAAGCATGACCTGCTCCACCTCGAAGGCCGAAATGTTTTCGCCCCGCCGGCGCAAGGCATCTTTCTTTCTCCCGTGCATCCAAAAATAGCCGTCGCTGTCCATATAGGCGTTGTCGCCGGTGTGAAACCAGCCGTTTCGCGTGGCGTTCACCGTCGCCTCCGGCATGCGGTAATAGCCGGATGACGTTCGCCAGGGGTTGCGGTTGGAGATGACCAGTTCCCCAACCTCGCCGGTGGCCACGGGAAAGTCGTCATCGTCGACAACCCTCACCTCCCAGCCGGCGGTGGGACAACCTAGGGAACCCTTCTTGTCGGCGGGCGCGTCGGGCAACAGCCGAAGCGGTGTCCCGTAATCGGACAGCCCATATCCCGCCACCAGCGTCACGCCAAAACGCTTCTCGAATGCCGCCCCGAATTTCGGGTATGGCGCTGAAAAGACGAACCGCAAGGTGGTGTCGCCATCCGATGGCGCGGGCGGCATGCTCCACACAATGTTGATCATCGACCCCATGAGAATCGTGCTGGTGGCGCCGCCGTCCCGGACATCCGCCCAGAATCGGCTGGCGGAAAATCGGGACGCCAACACAACGGTGCCGCCGACCACCGCCATGAGATAACCGATGCCCAACAGGCCGGCGGCATGAAACAGCGGCAGGCACAGGTAATAGCTGTCCTGCTCGGAAATGCCATAGAGCTCCTGCGCATCGCGCTCCCACATGAGCGCATGCGCATGGGTAAACAGCACACCCTTGGACGGACCGGTCGTGCCGGAGGTATACATGACGAACGCGGGGTCGGAAAAGCGCGGCGGATGTTCCGGCGGCAACGAGGATGCCCGTTGCAGGCCGGCAAGATCGGCCAACGCTTTGCCGGAAAGCGCCTCAAGCGCCGCCGGCCGGCTCGCACCCGCCTGAACGACAAGCCGGACTCCCGGGATGTCGCCCGCGATGTCGGCCAAACCCGCGAGGAATTCGTCGTCGCAGACCACCGCGACGGCATCCGATTGCACCAGATAATAGGCCAGCAGTTGCCCGCGCGCCGCCGTGTTGATGGGAACGGAGACGGCCCCCATCTTGTTCAGCGCGAAGTGCGTCAACAGCGCTTCCAGGCTGTTGCCCATGAGGACGGCAACCTGCTCGCCTTTCTTGACACCTCGTTCAAGAAGACCATTCGCGATCCGGTTCGAAAGCTCATTCGCCTCGCGGTAAGTGAGGCAGCGCCCGTCTGGAACGTACTTCAGGAAAACCTTCTCGCCCACGCGCGCCGCCTTGTCGGCCAGCACGGCGGCAATGGTCATGTTCCTGATGTCATAGCCGCACCACGCGTCGGACATTCTGGTGTTGTCGGCTTCCGGTTCATGTCGCATGGTGTCGGCCTATCTCCCTTTGAATCGCGGGCGCCGCTTCTCGTGCCAGGCCTGTGAGGCCTCGCGGTAATCGTCCAGATACGTGGACATGGATTCGGCCATCATGCCCAGGTTCATGGACGTCGCCGCATTGGCCATGATGTTGGCGTTGATGGCCATCTTCGTTGACCTCACCGCCCAAGGCATCATTGCGGCAATTTCCTTCGCGTAGCGCAACGCCTCGGGCAGGAGATTTTTCAGTGGAACAGCATGGTTGACCAGGCCGATTGACGCCGCTTCCGCTCCGCTCAGCAGGCGTCCCGCCATGAGCAATTCCCTGGCGCGATGGACGCCGATCAAACACGGCCAGATCATCGCCCCGCCGTCCCCGGCCGTCAGCCCGACTTTGGTGTGCGTGTCGCCGATCCTGGCTTCCTCGGCCATGAACGTGACGTCGCACAGCAAGGCCATCGTGGCCCCCAGCCCCACCGCCGGCCCGTTGATCGCCGCGATAAGCGGAACCTGGCACTGCAAAAAGCGCTGGATGACCGACCGCGCCGCGCGCGTGAGATAGCCGGGATCCGAGGCGACAGGCCGCCTCCGTTTGGGCTTGTGGAAAGACTCCCGCATGTCCCCGCCGGAACAGAAACCCCGGCCGGCCCCGGTCAGGATGAGCGCATTGACGTCGGGATCCACGTCGACCCGCCGCAGCAGTTCGTCAATGGCCTCGCCCATGCCGTCGCCCACCGCGTTCAGCGCCGACGGTCGGTTGAGGGTGGCGATGGCCACCTTGCCCTTTTTCTCCACCAAGACGTGGCCACGTGCCAGATCCTTGTACGACAAACCCATTGGCTCCTCCCGCGTCGGCGAAACCCTCCCGGCTCCCGGGTCCGAAATTTAGCACGGCGCCGCTTAATGGCCGTTAAATTATTTGGCGGCTCGCGCCTTTTCGATGATATGTCCCGCTGGTTCAATCAAGCGGGGAAGACCCGCCATGAACATGGATTCCGAATTCAAGGGAAAGGTGGCCATCGTGACCGGCGCCGGCAACGGCATCGGCCGCGCCCAGGGAAATGACGCCGATGGAGTCTGTTCGTTTTCACCGGCGTTCAAATGTAAATGACTCCTTTTCTCATTCCTCGACCCAACGTCACCAAAGTTTGATCGAGGTCAAAAGATTCTTTTTTCGGACGCTTATTTTGAGCATGCGCGCCGTATCGGCCCGTATCGGACCGGGCTCCATGAGAAACATCATCGCTGTTATCCGCTTGACGAGGACACCATGAAGCTGAATGACCTGCCCCTGCCAGCCCACCGCGCCGTGCCGAAGAACAGTTGGAAGCCGCCGGCCGGCGTGCGCATTATTTCCTCCGACGACCATAACAGCGAAGCCGACCACCTGTTCGAAGAGCGCTTGCCCGCCAAATGGAAAAGCAAGGCGCCCGTCTTTTACCGCGACGGCAACAGGATCGTTTTTCAGGCCGAGGGCCGGGACCTGATCCCGCAGGGCGTCGGCGATGAGATCGTCATGGGACTGCCGGGGCAGTTCGACGTCCCCACCCATCTGCGCGACATGGACGCCGAGAACATCGAGGCAGCCATGGTGTTCCATGGCCAGTTTCAGGCTTTGAACGGCCTCGAGGACAAGGAACTCTATTGGGCCTGTGTCGACGTCTACAACGAGTGGCTGATCGAATACCTCAAGCCCTATTCCAAACGCATGGCCGGCGTTGCGATCCTGCCTTCGTTCCTGAATCCGGAAACCGCCCGTGACTACATCCAGAAAATCAAGCAGCTCGGCTACAAGGCGCTGCAAATGCCGCATTCCCCGAAGGGCATCCGCTGGAACAGCATGAGCATGGAACCGGTTTGGGCCGCAATCGAGGAGTCGGGCCTGCCGCTGAGCTTCCATGCCGGAGCCTACAAGCACTTTGTCGGCAATGGTTCCATGGGCGCCAACCTGACGGCGAACCTGTGCCCTTACCGCAATCTGTTCGGCGCCCTGGTCTTCTCGGGTGCGCTGGACCGCCATCCCGGCCTCAAAGTGGTGTTTCACGAAGGCGGCGCAGCCTGGGTGGCGCAGGCGCTGGTCGACATGGACTACATCGTCGCCGCCTTCGGGACGAGACTCAGCCCGAAGCTGGGCAAGAGACCGGCGGAATACTGGAAGCGCCAGTGCTACGCCTCCTTCATGGTGGACCCCATCGCGTTGCGCCTGGTCGACGTCATCGGCGAGGACAACATCATGTGGTGTGCCGACTATCCGCATCCCGAAGGGACCTGGGGATTCAGCGGTGAATTGCTGAAGGAATGCTACGAGACGTTGGGTCCGACAGCCGGTGCCAAGTTCCTAGGGGGCAACGCGGCGCGCTTGTGGGGTATCTGACCTCGCCCGGCGTCTCCCAACGGTCCACGCTCAAGCCGGTCGTGTCCTCCTTCCGGCTGGGTTGCCATGGAACGAAGCCCTAAGTAAAACGGGTCATTCCTCGCTGGCCTATTTGAAGACGCTGCCCGTTTGCTCCCTCAAGATCGACCAGGTATTTATCAACTCCCTCGGCGACGCTTTCCAGGCCGAACGACTGGGCCAGCGCGATGATGGTGTGAACGATTTTTTGGTCGCTCTTATCCACGGCAAGATTCGAAGACGAAGCGGCACTTGACCTTCTTCGTGACCTGGGTTGTGACTATGTGCAGGGCTTCTGTCTGCATCGACCTGCCCCTTACGACTCTGATGAGGTGGGTGGATGCGCCTGCGAACGGCGTCGTCTGAGAACTGGGCAGGATGAACCCGGTATCCGACCAGTAAAGCGAACGACGGGTGTTCTAAGAAGCGCTTCCCCATGAGAGTAAACTGTTTGGATTGACGTTAAGGCTCGATTCTCTGGATTATGAAATATGTTCCCTTTGGAAGCACCGGGTTGAAGGTCTCCCGCCTATGCCTTGGCACCATGACCTTTGGACTGCAGTGCGACGAATCGACCTCGATTGCCATCCTTAACGCCGCGGCCGACGCTGGAATCGACTTCCTTGACACCGCCGACGTCTATCCGATTGGCGGATCGCTCGACACCGTAGGGCGTACCGAGGAGATCATCGGACGCTGGCTTCGCGGCCGGCGGGATCAAGTCGTCCTTGCGACCAAGTGCGTCGGTCGCATGGGGGCCAAACCCTGGCAACAGGGGGCCTCTCGACGCCACATCATGGAAGCCATCGAGGCGTCGCTTTCCCGGTTGCAGACCGACTATGTGGATCTGTATCAACTGCATTCGGATGATTCGACGACGCCGCTGGACGAAGCGTTGGAGGCCCTCGACCGTCTGGTGCAGGCTGGCAAGGTGCGCTATGTGGGATGCTCGAATTTCCTCGCCTACCGCCTCGCCCGAGCGCTCGGGCGAAGCGATGCACGGGGATTGGCCCGGTTCGTCTCAGTGCAGCCGAGATATAACCTCCTCTTCCGGCAGATTGAGCGCGAATTACTGCCCTTATGCCAGGAAGAGCACCTGGCGGTCATTCCCTATAATCCGCTCGCCGGCGGCCTGCTTACAGGGAAGCACCGCGGCGCGGCGAATCCGGCCGCAGGCACCCGATTTACCCTCGGCACTGCCGGCAAGATGTATACGGAACGCTATTGGCATCAGCGCGAATTCAGTGCCATTGAAAGCTTCTCCCGCCTGGCCGACGAGGCTGGGATAGATCTGGCCACCCTGGCCGTTGCTTGGGTGCTCAAGCATTCGGCCATCACCGCCCCCATAGTCGGCGCAAGCAAGCCCGAACAGCTTAACGCGTCTGTGGCTGCGGTCGAATGTGTGCTTCCCGGCGACTTGAAGGCAGAACTGGACGAGCTGACCCATGAATTCCGCATGGGGGATGCACCAAGGTAACGGGACTGGAAAAATAGCGGACTGAGAAAATGCCATTCCTTCCCGCACATCCCGCCCCAAAGGGAGATATAGAGAAAGCCTGGGAAGACAGGAAGGCCCGTGCTTGGGGCTCTAGCTGAAGACAGGCCCTTCGGAAGGAAGGGCTTGGAAGGTTTGGCGGAGTGGACGGGACTCGAACCCGCGACCCCCGGCGTGACAGGCCGGTATTCTAACCAACTGAACTACCACTCCTGCGGTGCTTCCTGTGCTGCTGACCTTGCCGGCGCGCCTTGGGATTGACTTTCCTGCGGCTGTCACTGCGACGGATTGGTGGGTGCTGAGAGGATCGAACTCCCGACATTCGCCTTGTAAGGGCGACGCTCTACCAGCTGAGCTAAGCACCCCGCCCAAGGCGAAAGCGCCCGGAAAAGTCCGATATT
>DATNCF010000066.1:0-21941 GCA_035571675.1 Burkholderiales bacterium
GTACATGGGCGTGGCCGGCTTGGCGCAACTGTGCGCCAGGCTCATGGAGCACGGCCTGCCGGCGTCCACGCCCGCCGCCCTGGTCGAGAACGCCACCAAGCCCGAGCAGCGCGTCATCGCGGGCACGCTGGCCGACCTGCCCGAACTCGCGGCCCGGGAGAACGTGCAGCCGCCGTCGCTCACCATCGTGGGCGGCGTGGTGGGCCTGCGCGACAAGCTGGCCTGGTTCACGCGCCAGCCATCCTGACCGGCTTCCCCAGCCATCTCAATTAGGAATGGGCGCGGACACGGAAAACGTGTACCGTGCCGGGCAAACAATATTGGACGGGTCAGGGAGACCATGGATCAGCCGCTCGCCGCGCAAGCGACCGGGTTGCCGCCAACGCCGGCGGGTCCGCGCGTGTTGCGGCCGGTCTTTACGGGAAACGCACGCGAGTACTTCCGCATCTGGATCGTCAATCTGTTCTTTTCACTGGTCACGCTGGGCATCTACTCGGCCTGGGCCAAGGTGCGCAAGAAGAAGTATTTCTATGGCAGCACTACGCTGGATGGCGATAGCTTCGACTACCTGGGCAGTCCCAAGGCCATCCTGAAAGGCCGCATCGTCGCGGCAGCGGTGGTCATCATCTATGGCTTTGCCAGCCAGCTTTACCCGGGCTCCCAAGCCGTTTTTCTGGTCATCGGATTTTTTATTCTGCCGTGGCTGATCTCGCGGGCACTGGCCTTCAATGCGCGTAATTCCGCGTGGCGTGGCCTGCGTTTTGATTTCACGGCCAACGCCAAGACCACCGCCAAGTTCTACCTGCCGCGGATTCTGTTGCTGTTGGTGTCGCTGGGGCTTTTCTATCCGCGATTTGCCGCCCGCCAGAGAGAGTTCACGCTGAACCATCACGCCTATGGCACGAGCGGCCTGCACTGCGAACTGTCGGTGAGGCAGTTTTACGGCATCTATATTCTGGCCGGCCTGATGGTGGGGGGCATTGGTGCCGTGCTCGGCGTTTTGATGGGCATGGGCGCCGGACGGTTATTCGAGCTTCCGGAGGCGGTGGCGGGGTGGGCGTTCATCCTGGTCGCCCTTCCCGGCTATGCCGCCTATGGAATGGCCTATGCCTATATCCAGTCGCGGGCCGGTAATGCGATGTGGAACAGCGCCAGGGTGAACGGGATGCGCTTCGAGAGCACGCTGGGAGCATGGCGGCTGGGCTGGCTGTACGTCGGCAACGTAGTCGCGGCGGCCCTGTCGCTCGGCCTGCTCATACCCTGGGGCGTGACCCGCGTGCTGCGCTACCGCCTCGAGCATTTCGCCGTCATCATCGACGAAGAGGTCGTGCACGAGGCCAGCCCGGCGCTGGCGCGCGTCGACGCCGCCGGCCAGGAACTGGGCGATTTCTTCAACGTGGATTTTGGGCTATGAGCGCCATCCAGGCCGACTATTTCGACGGCGCGCGCTCGGTGCGCCATCCGGTCACGCTGCTGGTCAACGGTTCGCGCCTCAAGCTGGTCGGGCAGGAAGTCGACCTGGAATACGACCTTGGCAGCATCCGCATGTCGCGCCGGGTGGCGGACACGCCGCGCTGGCTGTACCTGCCGGGCGGCGGCGCCTGCGTGAGCGGCGACAACGCCGCCCTTGACCGTTATGCGCGCGAGTCGGCGCTGGAGCGGCGCGTGCGACAATGGGAGGCGCACCCCGCCTACGCTGTGCTCTCGGTGCTGCTCATCGCTCTGGCGGTGTGGTTCCTGGTCGACCGCGCCGTGCCGGTGGCGGCGGACCTGATCGCGCAGCGCATTCCGCCCGCGGTGGAGCGCGATTTTGGCCGGCACACTCTATCGGCCCTGGACGGCTACATACTCAAACCTTCCACCCTCGATGCCGAAGACAGGCGCGCGCTGCGCGAAGGCTTCGCGAGGTTGCTCGCGGTCAGCGGCGACAAGGCCGGCCCGCTGGAATTCCGCACTAGCCCCGTCATCGGCCCCAATGCCTTCGCCTTGCCCTCGGGCATCATCGTGGTGACCGACGAACTGGTCGACCTCTCCGACAACGACGACGAAGTGCTGGCGGTGCTGGCGCACGAACTCGGCCACGTGCATCACCGCCACATCATGCGCAGCATTCTGGAATCCTCGGCCACGGGCTTCATCGTCACCACGCTCACCGGCGACATCACTTCGGCCAGCGCCCTGGCCGCCGCCGCGCCCACGGTGCTGCTGCAAGCCCGCTTCTCGCGCGACAACGAGCGCGAGGCCGATGCCTTTGCCATCGACCTCATGCGCCGCGCCGGCATCGCCCCGGTGAATTTCGCCAATATCCTGCGCAACCTGGAAGCCGAGGGCGAAGCCAAGCACAAGGGCGGGGCGCTGCCGGGCTTCCTCTCCAGCCATCCGCCCACGCCCGAGCGCGAAGCGCTGGCAGCCGGTCAGGGTAGCGGCAAGGCGCATTGACCATGACCCCGGGCGTCGGCCCCAGGCGGGCGCGACGCCGACGCTCCATAATAGAGGGCCAACCCCTGGAGGCCCCATGCACTTTCTCCTGATCTACGACCTCGCGCCCGATTACCTGGAACGCCGCGGCCAGTTCCGCAATGACCATCTCAAGCTCGCCAAGGCGGCCGAGGAGCGCGGCGAAATCATGCTGGGCGGGGCATTGGCCGACCCGGCCGACCACGCCTTCCTGGTGTTCAAGGCCGATTCGCCCGCCCCCGCCGAGGCCTTCGCCAACGCCGACCCCTATGTGAAAAACGGCCTGGTCAAGCGCTGGCAGGTGCGGCCCTGGACCACGGTGGTGGGGCCGCTGGCGGCCACGCCGGTGAAGCCGACCTGATCAAGAACAACAGAAATAGAACCCCTCGGGGGGAGCGATCATGATAGTGGTGCACCACCTGAACAACTCGCGCTCGCAGCGCGTGCTGTGGCTGCTGGAAGAACTGGGGCTGCCCTATGAAATCAAGTTCTACCAGCGCGACCCCAACACCATGCTGGCGCCGCCCAGCCTGCGCGCCGTGCACCCGCTGGGCAAGTCGCCGGTGGTGACCGAGGACGGCGCCACCCTGGCCGAGTCGGGCGCCATTATCGAATACCTGCTGGAGCGCCACGGCAACGGCCGGTTCATTCCGGTAGCCGGAACGCCCGAGCGCCTGCGCTTCACCTACTGGCTGCACTATGCCGAAGGCTCGGCCATGTCGCCGCTGCTGCTCAACCTGATTTTCCGCCGCCTGCCCACCCAGCCCATGCCGTTTTTCGTGAGACCCGTGGTGCGTGGCCTGTCGCAGAAGGTGCTGGCCACCTTCGTCGGGCCGCAGCTCAAGACGCACTTCGATTACATGGAAAGCGAACTGGGCAAGAGCACCTGGTTCGCCGGCAACGACTTCACCGCCGCCGATATCCAGATGAGCTTTACTCTGGAGGCCGGCAAGGCGCGCGGGGTGGTCGGTGACAGCCGGCCCAGGATCAACGCCTGGCTCGACCGCATCCACGCCCGCCCGGCCTACCAGCGCGCGCTGCAGAAGGGCGGGCCGTACGACCTGCTCAACTAGGCTCCGTGCTTAGCAATCTGCTGCGGGTCGCCCGGGTCACCCTGCTCGCTCTGGCGCTAGCTACCTTGCCCGCCGCGCCGGCAGGCGCGGCCTGCGAGATCACCGGCCCATCCATGCTCGACCTGTACCTTGCCGGCCGCGATCTGGGTGATGCCGTGCATGCCCAGGGCCGGCCGGATGCCGCCCTGGATGCCGCGCTCGGCAAGCTGAACGCGCAGGTATGGGGGCTGTACTGGGTCAGCCTCTACAGCCGCCGGCTGCACGAGGTGCTGGACCAGCTCGACAAGCCGCCGGGCGCGGTGACGCGCTATTATCAGCGCTGGGACGCATCGCAGCTCGCCACTTCGGCGGCGTTGACCATGAAGGACTGGGCAGCGGCCGACGAGGCTCTGCGCAGCGCGCAGGGGCTGACGCCCGAGCGCACGCAGATTCTGGCCAGCTATCTCGAGCGCGTGAAGCGCGAAGTGCGCGACTGCGCGCCTGCGTCAACTAATTGAACGACAAATTGAACGACAAAGAGGGGACATCATGCAGGTCGGCTTTTCCACCATGAACAACATCCACCTGGCGCGGCCCGACGACGTGGCGCGCATGGTGGAGGAGCGCGGCTTCGACTCGCTGTGGCTGGGCGAGCACGCGCACATCCCCAAGGAAAGCGACGGCACCTATCCGGGGTCGGCCGATCGCAAGATTCCCGAGCCTTACAAGGCCATGGGCGACCCCTTCGTGTCGCTGGCCATGGCGGCGGCGGCCACCAAGAAGTTGAAACTCGGCATGGGTGTCGCTCTGCCGCTGGAGCGCGATGTGTTCTCCACCGCCAAGGCCGTGGCCACGCTCGACCAGCTCTCGGGCGGCCGCGTGCTGATGGGCGTCGGCGTGGGCTGGAGCCAGAAGGAATTCGAGAACACCGCCAAGATGCCCTGGGTCAAGCGCTACTCCGGCCTGCGCGAATGCGTGCAGGCCATGCGCGCGCTGTGGACCCAGGAGGAGGCGACTTTCCACGGCGAGTGGTACCACTTCGACAAAGTGTGGTGCAACCCCAAGCCGCTGCAAAAGCCCTGGCCGCCCATCTACGTGGGCATGGCCGGCCCCACCGGCACGGCGCACATGGTGGAATGGGGCGATGCCTGGTATCCCATCGACATCGGCGCCAAGGACTACGGCAACAAGCTGGAGCGCTTCCGCAACGCGCTGCGCGCCGCCGGCCGCGATCCGGCCAAGGTGCCCGTCACCCTGGTGCTCATGGGCGACGCCGACCTGGACAAGATGAAGCGCTACCGGGACCTGGGGATAGAGCGGTTGGTGGTGAACGTGGGATCGCAGGTCGAAACCAATCCGCTGAAGAAGCTGGACCAGTATGCGGAGATGATCCCCAAGCTAAAGTAGCGCATTGCGACGCGGGACGTCCTTCCCAGATCCGTATTTTATTTGTACGACACACTATAAGGCTTGACCGTGGCCTCGATTGCCACCACGCCCAGCGGAAAGGCCCGCTTGGCCAGATCCGCGGCGAACGCGTCGCGCACGTCCTCCACGCTCCAGCTCTCGCGCTTGGCCGAGGGCAGCAGCACCGCGGGATGGCTGACGATGCTGATCTCGCCGCCCTGCACGCGGATGATCTGGCCCGTCACTTCGCGCGAATAGTCGGACAACAGGTAGGCCACCAGCGGCGCGTTGTTGACCGGGTCGATGGGGGTGCGCCCGGAAGGGTCGCCGCCGTGGCTACGCTTGTATTCGTCCGAGGTGCCGCTCATGCGCGTGGAGGCCATGGGCGAGATGGCGTTGACGCGCACGCCGGTGCCTTTCATGTCCAATGCCCAGGCGTAGGTCATGGAGGCCGCCGCGCCCTTGCTCCCGCCGTAGGCCGCGCTGCCCGGCATGCCCATGTGCGCGCCCGAGGTGGTGTTCACCAGCGAGCCGTGGCCCTGCTTTTTCATCTGGCGCAGCGCGTGCACGCCGCACCAGGCCGTGCCCATGACGTTCACTTCCATCAGGCGGCGGAAGCGCTGCTCGGCCTCCTCCTCGGGCGTGGCGAGGTGGTAGATGCCGGCGTTGTTCACCAGGCCGTCGAGCTTGCCGAAGCGTTCCACGCAGAAGCGCACCAGGCCCTCGGCCGCCTCCCAGGACGTGATGTCGCAGGTGTGAACCGCCGCCGTGCCGCCGGCTTCGCGCACCATGTTGTTCGCGCGAATGTTCGCAGCCATCGTCTCGGCCTCGGCGGAGTCGATGTCGTTCAACACCACGCTGGCCCCTTCGCGAGCGAAATACTGGCTATAGGCTGCGCCGATGCCACGAGCCGCACCGGTTATAACGATGGACTTTCCGCTCAGAGAATTCATGCAGCACTCCTGCTAGGTTTTTCTGGTTTCCCTCTCCCCAGCCCCTCTCCCAAGGAGAGGGGCTCGCATCACGGGCTTTTCACCCTTCTCCCGGGGAGAAGGGCCGGGGATGAGGGAAACTGAAAGAAGACTAAGCACCGCGCTAGCCCTCACCATCCACTGGCTTTGGTTTGCGCGCGCTGCCCGCCACCATGCGGTATTCGTACAACCGGCATTCCAGCGGCCCGTTGAACAGCGGCGTGCGCCTGGTGGCCTTGAGCCGGATCAGCTTGGCGAGCTCGGGATCGCCCGAGAACACGTAGCAGTTCCAGCCCGCGAAGCGCGCCTTGAAGGCGTTGCCCAGCGCGGGATAAAAGGCCTGCAGGTCGGTGGCTTCGCCGATGCGCACGCCATAGGGCGGGTTGGTGACCAGGGTGCCGGCGGGCGCGGGCGCGGCGACTTCGCGCACGTCGGCCTGCTTGAGCAGCACCGCGCCCTTCAAGCCCGCCGCTTCCAGGTTGGCGTCGGCGCGGCGCAACTCGCGGCCGGCGATGTCGCTGCCGAAAATGTCCAGCGGGCGCGGCTTGGCGGCGCGGTCCAGTTCCTGTTTGCGCAGGGCCTTCCAGGCCGCGGCGTCGTGGCCGGCCAGGCGCTCGAAGCCGAAATCGCGCTGCGCCCCCGGCGGAATGCCGAGCGCCATGAGCGCGGCCTCGATGAGCAGCGTGCCGCTGCCGCACATGGGGTCGAACAACGGCGAACGTTTATCCCAGCCGGTGAGCATGACGATGCCGGCGGCGAGGTTCTCCTTCAGCGGCGCTTCGCCCGTGTCCTCGCGGTAGCCGCGCTTGTACAGCGCGTCGCCCGAGGTGTCGAGATAGATCGTGCAATGCGTGGCGTCCAGAAAGGCCTGGATGCGCACGTCGGGCGCGCGCGTGTCCACGTTGGGACGCGCGCCCTGGCGTTCGCGGAACTTGTCGCACACCGCGTCCTTGATGCGCAGGGTGACGAAGTCGAGGCTCTTGAGGGGGCAGCGGGTGGCGTTCACGTCCACGCGGATGGAGCGCTCCAGCGCGAACAGCGCCGGCCAGTCGAGAGCCACGGTTGCCGCGTATACGTCCTGTTCGGTCTTGTAGGGGAAGTGGGCCAACCGCATGAGCACGCGCGAGGCGAGGCGTGAGCCCAAGTTGGCGCGCCAGCAAAGCTGCATATCACCGCGAAAGGCCACGCCGCCCGAGCCCGCTTTGGGATCGAGCGCGCCCACAGAGCGCAGTTCGTCTGCGAGCAAGACCTCAAGGCCGCGCGGGCAGGGGGCAAAAAAATTGAGGATACGGGTCATCGTGCACCCCCCTCTCCCGCCGGGAGAGGGGATGGGGGAGAGGGTAACGTGAGATTGACTATTGAGCCGCGCACCTTAGCATAGCCAGGGAAGCCGTTTGGCGCGTACTGGCAACCGTCCTAAATTCCCCTGCCAACCCGGATACAAAATAGTAAGCTATTCACAGACAATAGGAGGAGACAAGTCATGAGAAATTCGCTCAGGCTGATTGCGGCGCTCGCCCTGATTCTGGGCGGTTTCACGCTGTCCTCGCACGCACAGGATGCTTACCCATCCAAGCCCATTCATTTAATCCTGCCTTTTCCCGGCGGCAGCGCCACCGACGCCGCCTTCCGGCTCATCATGGAGCACGCGCGGCCCGGCTTGGCCAACCAGCCCATCATCGTGGAGGCCAAGCCCGGCGCCGGCGCCGTCGTGGCCACCAATTACGTCATGAGCCAGCCGCCCGACGGCTACACCCTGATGGCGTCCACGTCGTCGCAGACCATTTCCTCGGCCAAGGCCAATCCGGCCTTCGACGTGCGCAAAATGTCGCACATCGTCGAGGCCGTGGGCGGGCCGCTGTACATCTCGGTCAACACCCAGAACCTGAAGGTGACCACGCTCAAGGAGTTCATCGACTACGCGCGCGCCAACCCCGGCAAGATCAATTTCGGGTCCTACGGCCCGGGCTCGCTGGGCCATCTCACCGTCGAGCTGTTCAATCGCCTGGCCAAGGTCAACACCGTGCACGTGCCCTTCGCCGGCTCGGCCGCGGATGCCCTGGCCGTGGCCAACGGCACTTCGGACGCCTCCATGAACGTGCTGGCATTCATCCTGCCACAGGTGCAGAGCGGCAAGGTGCGCATCCTCTCCTCCACCTCCACCGAGCGCGAATCGGTGACCCCGGACATTCCCGGCACCCGCGAGAACGGCCTTCCCGAGCTCAATGTCATTTTCTGGCAGGGCATTGCCGGCCCGCCCGGCTTGCCGCGCGACATCGTGAACAAGGTGAACGCGGCGGTGAACGCCTCGCTGAAGACGCGCGAGGTGGTCGAGTACGAGGCCAAGGTGAAGAACAGCATATACGGCGGCACGCCCCAGCAGATGACCGACATCGTGAACCGGGAAGTGGACATGTGGGCCAAGCTGATCCGCGAGGCGAATATAACCATCGACTGAGCCGCGATCCCCTGGGTGACGATGGGCTGAGGCCGGGGCCCGAGAACCGGGAGGCCAGCGGCGGGACTTAAGGCAAGCTTCCGGGTCCGGCGTTGGCGGGCGGCGGGCCGGCTGCTACACTTGCGCCCCAAGCCCGGGGCGGTGGGGATGGACGCCGGGCGCGGGAGGGAACATGAACCGGCTGCAGTGGATTACCGTGGTGCTGGCCGCGCTCAACCTGGCGCTGGTGTGGCTGTTCGCGCCTTACGACTATGTCTCCGCGGCGCGCAACAACGTGCCCACCTTCGACGGTTTCTACTGGATCTTTTCCGATCTGGGCAACCGCACCAAGAACACCAGCTTCCTGCAGCTTGAATTGTTCGTCATCGTCTTCAACGCGGCTCTGGCGTGGCTGCTGTTTCGCGACCGGCCTGCCCCCAAGCGCGCTCCGGCCGGCACGCCGCGCAAGATGGACTGGCAGCGCATCATCCTCGCCGGCGTGGGCGTCAACCTGCTGCTGGTGCTGCTGTTCCCGCCCATGGAGAACTACTACTCCGTGACGCGCGCCGCCCTGCCCAGCTTCGACGGCTTTTACTTCGTGTTCGGCGCCACCGGCCAGCGCGCCATCGTCACCCAGCTTCTGTACCTCGAAGTGGTGTTCGTGCTCGTGAACGGGGCCATTCTATGGCTGCTGTTCCGCAAGAGCGGCGAGCTCACCGACGCGCAACGCGCCAAGCTGATGAAGGAACTGCAGCGCCAGAGGCGTTGATTGCGGGGCCGGTCCGGCGGCCTGCCCCGACGTGCTGGGCGCGGAAGGTTATTTGCTGCCGGAATTGCTGCCCGAGGGCGGCGCGGGGAGGCGCCAGCGCACGTCCACCACGCCCGGCCTGCGCAGCTCGCGCAGCATCTTCAGCGCCATTTCGCGTCCGCCGTAATAGCCGGGAACATACGCACTCTCCCGGAAACCCAGGCTGCGGTAGAAGCCGCGCGCGGCGTGGTTGGCGGCGCGGGTCTCCAGGTGGATGGCGGCCATGCCGGCCGCGAGGGCCGATTCCACCGTCCACTCGACCAGCCGCCGGCCGATGCCCTGGCGCTGGTGCGAGGGGTCCACGGCCAGCAGCGACAGGTGCGCCTGGTCGTCGCCGAACTGGGTGACGGCGAAGGCCACCACGCGTTCGCGGTCGCACGCCATGACGGACAGCACCTCGGGGTTGCGCAGGGCGCGGTGCACGCGTTCCGGCGTCCAACTCCAGGACAGGCCGGATTCGATGAGGTCGCGCGACATCACGGCAACGCGGCGCGCGTCCGAGGTCTTGCCGAGGCGAAGCGTGATGCGGCTGATGGGCATGGCGAAACTTTAGCAGGAAGCGGCCGGCGAGGGAATTACTTCGGCCGAAAATTCGGCGCGCGCTGCGTCAAATACCACAATGCGTGTTCAGGCGCGCGGTGCGTCAGCCACCATCGGCGCGCAGCGCTAACACAGCGGGGTCAAATACAGCGGGGTTCTGAAGGGGCGAAGAGCCCCTTCTCTCTTGAGCCTTTAATGCAACCCGCTGTTTGCCGCCAGCTTCCCAGCGCAGCACACATCGGGTTGCATTCACCCCTCAAGAGAGAAGGGGCCTTTGCCCCTTCAGAACCCCGCTCTGGAATGCGGCGAGCCGCCAGGCCGCCGTCAAAACGGCTTGACCACCGCCAGCACCACCGCTACCAGCAACAGCACCACCGGCACCTCATTGAACCACCGATACCAGCCCTGCGACCTGCCACTCTCCCCGCGCTCGAACTTGCCCAGCAGCCTGCCGCAGGCATGGTGATACCCCACGATCACCACCACCACCACCAGCTTGGCGTAGATCCAGTTCCCAGTAATGCCGAACCCCACCGCCCACAACCACAACCCCAGCGCTACCGCAGGCACCGCCAGCAGGGTCATGAAGCGGTACAGCTTGCGCGCCATGAGCAGCAGCCGGGCGCGCGCCGTCGGCTCGGTCTCCATGGCGAGGTTGACGAAGATGCGCGGGAGGTAGAACAGCCCGGCGAACCACGAGGCGACAAAGACAATGTGAAATGCCTTGACCCAGAGCATGATTTCTATTTGAGCAAACGCCGGCGCAGTAAAACGACGGCCGCGTAAAAGCCCCCCACCGCATAGGCGAGCAGCACCACGGCGTGCAGCAGGATATCCTCCGGCACCTGCCCCAGCAACAGCGGGCGCGCCAGCAGAGTGGCGTGCGACAGCGGCAGCACCAGCGCGAACTCATGCAGGCCGGCCGGGAGCTGGCCGATGGGGAAGAACACCCCGCACAGCATGCTCATGGGCGTGATGACCAGGGTGAAGTAGTACATGAAGAAATCATAGCTGGGCGCGAGCGCGGTGATGACCAGCCCGAGGCTGGAGAAGCATAGCCCCACCAGCACCACCACGGCCAGCGCCCACAGCGACAGCGGCGATTGCGACAGGCCCATGGCCCACACCACCACCAGGATGGCCAGGCCGGAAAGAAACGCCTTGGCCGTGGCCCACAGCAACTCGGCCAGCACCACGTCGTCCAGGGCCACCGGCGCGTTCATGATGGCGTCCCAGGTCCGCTGCACGTGCATGCGCGAGAAGCCCGAGTACAGGGTCTCGAACGTGGCGCTGTTGGTGGTGGAGAAGCACACCGTGCCGGCGGCGAGGAAGGCCACGTACGATACCCCGGCCACCGAGGGCAGCAGCGACCCCAGGCCATAGCCCAGCCCCAGCATGTAAATCATGGGGTCGGCGAGGTTGCCCAGCACCGAGGGGACGGCGAGCTTGCGCCAGACAAGGAAGTTGCGGCGCCATACGGGTACGAAACGCAGGCTGAGGACGGGCAGGGCGTAGTTGGACACGATCCTAGTCTCGCAAGTCCCGGCCGGTGAGCTTGAGGAACACGTCCTCGAGGTTGGCGGGGCGGTGCAGGTAGCGAAAATCACGTGACTGGTCGAGGTCGGCCAGCAGTGGGCGCGCATCGGCGGTGTAGCAGAACACCGTCTCGCCGGCGATTTCCACGCGCGAGGCGCGGCTGGCCACGGCGCGCGCCCACTCGGCGGCGCCGTCGCCGAAGGCCTCAATCACGTCGGGCTCGATGTGTCTGGCGATCAGTTCGCGCGGGCTGCCTTCGGCGATGATGCGGCCCTCGTCCATGATGGCGAGGCGCGTGCACAGGCGCTCGGCTTCGTCCATGAAGTGGGTGGTGAGCAGCAGCGTGCGGCCCTGGCCCACCAGGGTCTTGAGCCGCTCCCAGATCAGGTGCCGCGCCTGGGGGTCGAGCCCGGTGGTGGGCTCGTCCATGAAAATCACCTGCGGGTCGTTCACCAGGGCGCGCGCCATGGTGAGCCGCCGCTTCATGCCGCCCGACAGCTCCTGGATGCGCGTGCTGCCGCGCCCGGCCAGGCCGGCGAAATCCAGCAGTTGCGGGATGCGCCCGGCGATGGCGGCGTCGCTCTCCCCGAAGTAGCGGCCGTACACCAGCAGGTTTTCGCTGACGGTAAAGTCCGGGTCGAGGTTGTCCATCTGGGGCACCACGCCCACGCCGCGGCGGGCGCGCCGCGCATCCGTGAGCACGTCATGCCCCAGCAGGCTGATGCGGCCCGAGGCCGGTGCGGTGAGGCCCAGGGCCAGGCGCAGGCTGGTGGTCTTGCCCGCTCCGTTGGGTCCCAGCAGGCCGTAACACTCGCCGGGCGCGATGGAGAAGGACACGCCGCGCACCACCTCACGCTCGCCGTAGGCCTTGTGCACGTCCGACATCTCGAGCACGGGCCCGGCGGGGCGGCCAGCCGGATGGGCGGCAGCGCCGTTCAATGCCATTGACCGACGATGATGGACTTGATGATGCCCAGTTTGCGGTGAAAGAAATGGTCAGTGCCGGGAATGACCGTCACCGGAATGTCCTGGGGCCGCAGCCAGTCGAACACGTTGGACAGCGGAACAGTGGTGTCCTCTTCGCCGTGGATCACCAGGGTATTGGCGGCCACGGACACCGGTTTGTAAGCCCGCCCCCCGCTCACAAACCCGGCCGCCGTCGCCACCAGCACCAGGCGTTCCGGCGGCGTGCCTTTCCCGACCAGCCGCGCGGCGGCCTGGGTCTGCACGTGCGCGCCGAAGGAATAGCCGGCCAGCACCACGGATAAATCTCCAAAGCGCCCGCGCGCATAGTCCACCACGGTGAGGATGTCGTCGGTCTCGCCCTCGCCATGGTCGTGCGCGCCCTCGGTCTCGCCCACGCCGCGGAAGTTCGGCCGCAAGGCCACGTAGCCGAGGCCCGCCATCGCGCGCGCCAGGGTCTGCGCCACCTTGTTGTCCAGGGCGCCGCCGTACAGCGGATGGGGATGCGCCACCACGGCGATGCCGCGCGGCTCGGGCGTGTCCTGCGCGTCGATGACCACTTCGATGCGGCCAGCCGCGCCGGGGACGAACACTTGCTCGGCGCGCCCGCGTAGCAGATTGGAACTCATATGAACTGCCTGGCGGAGGGCGAACCGAAGTGGGGGGATATTTCCTCTAGATGCGCAGACGTTCCACCGGACGGCCGTTTTCCAGGTGCTCGGAAATGATTTCGTCGATGTCCGACTTGTCCACGTAGGTGTACCAGACTTCCTCGGGGTACACCACGATCACCGGGCCTTCTTCGCAGCGGTCCAGGCAGCCGGCCTGGTTGATGCGCACCTTGCCTTCGCCCGAGAGCTTGAGCTCCTTGATTTTCTTTTTGGCGTAGTCGCGGATTTCGTTGGCGCCATGGTCGTTGCAGCAGGCTTCGCCGTTGGTGCGCTGGTTGCAGCAGAAGAACACGTGATGCTTGTAATAGCTCATTGTGCGAGTCCGCCCGGATTCCGTAAAAAAGGAGATGCGGTGATAAGGAGAGGTGCTCGCCGCATGTTCGTACCTCAGTTTCGTACCGCGGTTTCGATACCGCGGTTTCGTACTGAGCGGCGAAAGGGCAATTATACCCCGCCCGCCTGCGCGGCCCGGCGGCCGCCCGCGCCGGCCAGCCAGATGACATAGGCGAGCGCAGCGAAAGGCCACAACACCGACACCAGCCAGGTGAGTCCGTTGAAATGCAGGAACTGGCCCTGTGGCCACGCCGCCAGCGAAGACCGCAGGTAGGGATTGCCCGGCGCGAAATTGACAATGGCCGTGGCGGCCATGAGGGCGAGGCCGGCCAGCGCCAGCCGCACCGGCCCCGGCAACCCCACCGCCAGTATGGCGAGCAGCGTGCCGGCGCCGATGCCGAACAGCGCCCCGGGCGTGGCCCACAGCATGAAGTCCTGCGGACTGAACAGCATGGCGAAGGCGAAAGCGCGCACGGCACAGGCCGCCAGCAGCAACAGGAGCAACACTACCCGCACCGGCTGCCCAGGGCGCATCAGCGCCGCGGCGAGCTGGCCCACGGCCAGGATATTGGCCGCGGCCACCGCCGCTTCGAAGCGGATGAACACCTCGGCCGGATGGTGCTCCCCGTCGGCCACCTGGAACAGGCTGCGCAGGTCGCCGTTGCCGAACAGCAGCGTCTCCGGATTGAGCAGGGCGAACATCCACAGCCCGAGCAACAGCAGGCCGAAATCGATGGCGCTGCCCGAATGAAAGGCGCGGTGGCGCAGCGCCTGCAGGCCGTGGCGGCGCAGCAGTGGCGCCGCGGCGGCGGCCCCGGCCAGCGCCCCGGCCAACGCGCCCAGCGCGTTGCTGATCCAGTCCACGTTGGAGGCCACGCGGCTGGGCAGATAGGTCTGCAGCGATTCCAGCACGGCCGAAAGCAGCGTACCGGCCACGAACACCGTCAGCACCGCCGCCGCGCCCCGCGCCCGCGGTGCCAGCGCCAGAACGCCCAGGAACCCCAAGGGAAAGTACCCGAGCACGTTGGCGCCCAGGTCGAACAGGGTCCAGTAGCGCGGCCAGGCCGCGCCCACCCAGGCCAAGGGCGAGAGGCCGGGGTCGGACCAGCCCGAAAAGGGATGCAGGCTGGCGTAGACCACCAGCAGCAGGTAGGCCGCCGCCAGTTGGCGCGCCAAGGGTGATGAGGGTGATGAGGGCGATGAGGGCGGCGCGGGCGACACTGCGGCGGAAAGCTCCCGTTGCATGAACAAATTCTCGCACGTCCGTCCTGCCGGTGGCCTGACTAGACCGCTTGGGAGAGGGCAAGTGAAAGCAATTGGGGGAGAGTTGCCCCCTTTTTCAGCATACGGCCGGGCCGAGGCCCGGCGCAGACTGAATTGGCCCGATCACCGGGCGCACCTACGGGAGATGCGAATGAAACGCGATACCCAGGCGTTCGAGGACGCCGATGAGCTGGACGTGTTCGACGATGACTATGAACTCGACTACGAGGACGTGTCGGTGGAATCCTTGATTAGCGAAGTGCCGGCCGTGCGCTCGGAGCTGCGCTACTAGGTTGTGTGCCCGCCGCCCTCGAACCCAGTCAACGCGCCGCGTGATCCTGCGCCACGCCGGCGTGGGCAGCGTGATGCGCCGCGGAATGGGCGGCACGGTGCCCCGGCTCTTGCACCGGCACCTCCTTGCCCTGCGACACCAGCGAGCCCACCAGCATGCCGATGAGCGAGGCGATCAGGCCCGCGAGCTGCGGCGGGCAGGCGGCGTCCGGCGCCGTCACTTCCATGCCGATCCACACCACCAGCCCCAGCATGATGGCGAGCAGCGCCCCGAGCTGGCTGGCGCGCTTCCAGTACAGGCCGAAGGCAAGCGGCACGAACGCCGCCACCAGGGTGATCTTGTAGGCGTTCTCCACCATTTTGTAGATCGACAGGTTGGAGTTCAGCGCGAACAGCGTCACCATGGCGGTGAAGCACAGCACCACCACGCGCATCATGCGCAGCAACTGCTTGTCGGAGAGGTGCTTCAGGTTGGGCTTGAGGATGTTCTCCGTGAAGGTGACCGAGGGCGCGAGCAGCGTCGCGCTGGCGCAGCTCTTGATGGCCGACAGCAGCGCGCCGAAAAACATCACCTGCGCGAACACTGGCGCATGCGCGAGGATCATGTTGGGCAGGATGAGCTGCGACTGCTTGTCGCCGTTGATGAGCTTGTCCACCATGCCCGGGTCGATGAGCGTGGCCGAGTAGGCGAGGAACATGGGGATGAAGGCGAAGCAGAAGTACATGGCCCCGCCCAGCACCGCCGAGCGCCCGGCGATGGTCTCGTTCTTCGAGGAGGCCACGCGCTGGAACACGTCCTGCTGCGGAATGGAGCCCAGCATCATGGTCACGGCCGCGGCGAGAAAGCCCAGCACCCCGGCCAGGCTGGCCTCGGGGAAGAAGTTGGAAAACTTGCCGGCGTCGATGGCGTGCCGCACCACCGGGCCCACTCCACCGGCGAGCTGGCTCACGTCCCACCCGATGTACAGCATGCCCACCACGATGATGATCATCTGCAGGAAGTCGGTGATGGCCACCGACCACATGCCGCCCCACATGGTGTAGACCAGCACCGTGGCCGCCCCCACCATCATGCCGGTGGACTGCGACATCGAGCCGCCCGACACCACGTTGAACACCAGCCCCAGGGCCGAAATCTGCGCCGCCACCCAGCCGAGATAAGACAGCACGATGCAGATGGTGGTCATGGCCTCCACGGTGCGGCCGAACTTGTTGCGGTAGAAGTCGCCGATGGTGAGGAGGTTCATGCGGTACAGCGGGCGGGCGAAGAACAGGCCCACCAAGATGAGGCACATGGATGCCCCGAACGGGTCGGCCACAACGCCACCCAGCCCTTCCCGGAGAAAAGTTGCCGGGATACCGAGCACTGTTTCCGAACCGAACCAGGTGGCGAACACGGTGGCGGTAACGACATACATGGGAAGTGCTCGCCCGGCCACGGCGAAGTCCTTGGAGTTCTTCACCAGGGTGCCTGCCCAGAGGCCAATACCGACCGAAACGATCCAATAAATAATAACGAACCAGAGGAGCATGGCCGGACCTTGACGGGGGCAAATTAACGCGAAGTGTAGCGCGCTACGGGGGTTTATTCACCTGACAAGGAGGCTTCCCGCTCCGCGGGAAGGGCGAAAAACCCGCGAGACTTAGCCCCTCGCCCTCAGGGAGAGGGGTGCAGCGCCGAAGCGTAGCTCCAAGGCAACGGAGCAGCGAAGGCGCTGCAGTGCCCCGGCTACGCCGTGCCGTTGCCTTGGCACGACGCTTCGCCGGGGCGGGAGAGGGCAACGAGAAAAAAGACCTAAAACAAGAGCAGCATAGCTACTTGCCAGAGCAATAATGCCGCCAGCAAGCCAGCGATCACCCCAAGCACGCCATTTTTATATCGTTCCTGGGCCAGCAATTGCTGCAGCGTCTTGTGCATCTCCCCCAGGTTCTCATCTGCCAGCACCTTGTGCGCCAACCTGGGGATTTGCGGCAAGAGTTTTGCCCATCTTGGTGCCTCCTGCTTCACGTTCCGCAGCAGGGCACGCCAACCGATCTGATCGCTCATCCATTTCTCTAAAAACGGCTTGGCGGTCTTCCACAGGTCCAGTTCAGGGTCCAGGTCTCGTCCCAGTCCTTCAATGTTTAGCAGGGTCTTCTGCAACATCGTTAGCTGTGGCTGTATTTCCACGCCGAACCTTCGCGACGTTTGGAACAACCTAAGCAGTACGTTCCCGAACTTAATTTCTCTAAGCGGCCTGTCAAATATTGGTTCGCATACTGACCGTATCGCTGTTTCAAGCTCGTCCACGCGCGTATTCGGCGGCACCCACCCCGACTCCAAATGTACTTCCGCTACCCGCTTGTAGTCCCGGTTGAAAAACGCCAAAAAATTTTGTGCCAGGTAACTTTTGTCGATTTCCGTCAGCGTGCCCATGATGCCGAAGTCGAGGGCGATGTAGCGGCCGCGGTCCTCGGGGGCGATAGAGACCAGGATGTTGCCGGGGTGCATGTCGGCGTGGAAAAAGCCGTCGCGGAATACCTGGGTGAAGAAGATTTCCACCCCGGCGCGCGCCAGGGCGGCGATGTCCACGCCGGCGGCGCGCAAGCGCTCCACCTGGCTGATGGGCACGCCGTGCATGCGCTGCATGGTCATGACGTTGGTGGCGCAGAAGTCCCAGTACACCTCGGGCACGGCCAGGAGAGGCGAGCGGTCGAAGTTGCGCCGGAGCTGGCTGGCGTTGGCGGCCTCGCGCATCAGGTCCAGCTCGTCGTTGAGGTGGCGCGCGAACTCAGCCACCACCTCGCGCGGCTTCATGCGCTTGCCGTCGGCCCACAGCCGCTCCACCAGCAGCGCCGCGGTGTCCATGAGCGCCAGGTCGCGGGCGATCACCGGCCCCATGCCGGGCCGCAGGATTTTGACCGCGGCCTGGGTGCCGTCGGGCAGCACGGCGAAGTGCACCTGGGCGATGGAGGCGCTTGCCACCGGGTCGGCCTCGAACTTGGCATACACGGCCTCCACCGGCCGACCGAAAGCCTTCTGGATTTCCTCGCGCGCCTGCGCCGAGGGGAAGGGCGGCACCTGGTCCTGCAGCTTGGCCAGTTCCTCGGCCAAGTCTGCCGGCAGCAGGTCGCGGCGGGTGGACAGCACCTGGCCGAATTTAACGAAAATCGGCCCCAGCGTCTCCAGCGCCTCGCGCAGGCGCACGGCGCGCGGCGTGGGCAGCGGGCGGCGCAGGGCGGGCAGGATGCGCACCGCCCAGCCCCAACGACTCTCGCTTGCGACCACGGCGAATTCGTCCAGGCCGAAGCGCCAGGCCACTAGAATGATGCGCAGCAGGCGGAAAAAACGCGACACAGTAAGGATTTAGCGGTGTTTGGAACGAAAAGGTCTGCAAATGTACCAGAGTGCCCAGCATGCGCTTTGTCTGGCACTTTTTACCTCGCACCATTACTAACTATGCGCGATTGGAGTTGCCGCTTAGTCAGGGGAATTCCGCAGCAACTTTACGCGACTTGGCCCGCGTCAAACCAGTTCTAGTTTGATCTGACGGCCGACTAAGGCAGCGGCGCGTTGCAGGCTGGACAGCGTCACGTCGCTGGAGGGATCGAGCAGCCGATCGACTTGTGTGCGGCTGGTGTGCATGGCCTTGGCCAAGCCGGCTTTTGAAAGACCACGTTCGGTCATGGCTTTTTCAAGCTGCCAAGCGACGACTTCCTTGACCGCCTGGGTTTGCAATTCCTCCAACTGGCCTTCCTTGTTGAGGAAATCGTCCAGCTTGCTGCCAATGTGGGAATGGCGTTTCTTCTTGCTCATGACGACGTGACATCCTTCATTCGTTTTTTGGCCAGATGCAGATCTGCAGGCGAAGTTCTTTGCGTTTTCTTAATGAAGCCATGCAACGCCACCAACTGGCCGCGATGCGCGCAGAAAAGCACCCGGGCGATGCGGTCCGCGGACAAGGTACTCCGCACTTCCCACAGGCCCTCTCCCATCGGCCGGCACAGCGGCATGCCGACCGGCCACCGCCACTGCGCTCGCATGAGATCGCGGCCGATTTCCTTCCGTTCAGCGGTGGTGAGGCTCTTCAGCCACTCCAGCACAGGTTCGTTGCCCATGGAGGTCCGGTAAAAGACCAAATCGATTTTGCGCGGACTTTGATCGCTCATTCATGTACCGTATACGGTACATGTACCATACAAAGTGCATACTCGCAAGAAGCAGTTCGGTCCCGTGGTCCGGACGACTGGCGCCGACCCTTAAACGACGCCTTGGCCTACCGGCCAGGGAGGGGGGATTACGAACGCTGGAGACGCGCTACCCGGCCTTCCAGGCGGCCCAGCTCCTCTTCCAGCTTGGCTGCTTGCGCGGCGAAGATTTCGAGCTGGACGCGGCTTACCAAGCGTGGATTTTCTTCGGTCCAGTATTCGGCCACGTTGCGCAGCAGGCGGTCGGTGGCTTCCTGCTGGAAGGCGAACAGCTTGCGGCCGGTTTCGGCCATGCGGTGGGCCAGGGCGTCGCCGAACACCCGTGACAGGTCTTCTTCAAAATCCCAGCGCAGGTCACGCGCCAGGTCCTGCACCACGTGGGCGAGGTCGGCCGGGCCCGAGAGCTCGATTTCGCGCATGAGCTTCTGCCGCGCGGCGTCGTCCTGGCGCAGCAGATGCGGCAGGGCGCCGGGCTTGAGGATGACGGTGAGGTCTGCGTTGGCTGCGCCCGCGTCCCCGCCGTCCCACGCTTCCACCAATCCATCCTCGCGCACCACCAGGCGCAGGGGCGGCAGGGGCGCGGCGCGGAATTCCACGCTGCGGCCGGCAAAGGGCTTCAGGCGCTCGGCCGCCCAGTGCTGCTGGCGCAGCACGTGGTTGAGGGCCTGCGCCGCCCCCTGGCCAGGCAGACGCTGCAGCCCGAACGTGCCGCGCGCCGTGCCGGCGCCCATGCCGCTGCTTGGGTCGCCGCGGCTTGCGTCGCCGCCGCTCGCGTAGTTCGGCGTGGAGTCCGAGGTGCTCAAGGACCGGCTCAGGAAATTTGCTCGATGCCCGCGATCAGCCAGCCGCTGCCGCCATCGACGGGCTTGGTGAGGTGCCACACTTCAGCGAAAGGCGTGGGCACGGCGCCCGCCTGCTCGCGGATCTGCCCGGCGAATTTCACGCTGGCCCAGTGCGCGTTGTTCTCGGTGGTGACTTCCAGCAGTGTCGCGTCCAGGGTCACCACGTCCGTGTGTTGCGTCATTCCGCCGCGCGCGCGCAGGTCGGCCGCCAGCGAATCGAACAGCGCGTCGGTGGTGACGTCGCGCAGTGCGTCCAGGTCGCCGCGGTCGTTGGCTTCCTGCAGGTGGATGAAGTTCAACTTGGCCTGCTTGAGGAAGCCGGCCGCGTCGAAGCCGGGAGGAATGGCCGGCGCCGCAGGCAGCGCCTGGGCGTGGCCGCCCCAGTCGCTGCCGGGGAGCTGCGAAGGCGGCGGCGCCGCCACGGTCTCATTGCCCAGGCCCGCATAGTTGGCCGGGCGCCGGTCGTAGGCACCCGTATATCCTGCGTGGCCGCTCGGCTGGCGCGGTCGCGACAGCATGCGCAAGAGCATGTAGCCGATGAACAGCACGGCCATGAGCATGAGCAGCGGGCCGAATGAGGCCCCGCTGTGCGCGAACAGCCAGCCCAGGCCCAGCCCGGCAGCGAGACCGGCGAGGGGGGCCAGCCAGCGGTTGGGCGCTTGCTGCACCTGCGGCTGGGGCGCGGTTTGCGCCGGCGCGGCCTGGGGAGCCGCCGGCGCCGTGCGCTGCGATTGGGTAATGGAGCGCTGCGCGCCCACGCTGCGTCCGCCGCCGATGCGCGCGGCTTCGGCCGATTGCACGGCCATCAACATCCCCAGGGTGAGGACGACGGCCGCAAGCAAGGTTTTCCACAGTTTCATGATTCCTCCAGCTTTCTCTCTCAAAAGACGCTTTGCTCCGGATGTTGCGGAGCGCTTTTGCCGGGTGGACCCGGTCTTGGGTGGTTCGGGCCATGACTCCATGGCCTGTCCTGGTCTCGGTTCTTAGTACTTGTAGCCGCGGTGAATGGCGACTGCGCCCGCGGCCATGTTCTGGTATTCGACATCCTCCAGCCCGGCTTGTTCCATCATGGCCGCCAGGGTGCGCTGGTCGGGGTGCATGCGGATGGATTCGGCCAGGTAGCGGTAGCTGTCGGCGTCGCCGGCGACCCATTGGCCCAGGCGCGGCAGCACCTTGAAGGAGTACCAGTCGTAGGCCTTCTCGAGCGGTGCGGCCACCTTGGAGAACTCCAGCACCAGCAGCCGGCCGCCGTTGCGCAGCACGCGGTTCATTTCGGCCAGCGCGCGCTCCTTGTGGGTCATGTTGCGCAGCCCGAAGGCGACGCTGACCAGGTCGAAGTTGCCGCTGGCGAACGGCAGCGCCTCGGCGTCGCAGATCGAGGTGGGCAGCACAAGCCCTTCGTCGAGCAGGCGATCGCGCCCCTGGCGCAGCATGGCTTCGTTGATGTCGGTGTGGACCACCGTGCCCCGCGCGCCGGCCTTGCGTGCAAAGGCGCGCGCGAGGTCGCCGGTGCCGCCGGCAATGTCCAGCACGCGATCACCCTCGCGCACATTGGCCACGGCCACCGTGTAGGCCTTCCAGGCGCGGTTCAGCCCCATCGACATGAGATCGTTCATCAGGTCGTAGCGGGACGCGACCGAATCGAACACGCCGCGCACGCGCTGCGCCTTCTGCGTCTCGTCGACCTTCTGGAAGCCGAAATGGGTTTCGCTCATGGGCGGATCGTCCTTCGTGCAGCGCTCAATGGTGGTGGCCGCAGGCACCGCCGCTGGCCGTCGGCATCGGGGCGTCGCGGTCGACGCCGGCCGCCTTCAGCCGCTCTTCGTAGCGGCGCCACAGCTCGTCCTGCTGCGAGCCGAGAAAGTGCAGGTAGTCCCAGGAGAAGATGCCGGTGCTGTGGCCGTCCGAGAAGGTCGGCTGGACCGCGTAGTTCCCGACCGGCTCGAGGGTGACGATCTCGACCTCGCGCTTGCCGGTCTGCAGCACCTCCTGGCCGGGGCCATGGCCCTGCACCTCGGCCGAGGGCGAATAGACGCGCATCAGCTCGAAGGGAATGCGGAATTCGCGCCCGTCGGAAAAGCCGATCTCCAGCACGCGCGATTGCTGGTGCACGGTGATGGCCGTTGGCGTGGGAGTCTGGGAGGTGAGGCCGGCCATGGGAGGAACGCTGAGGAAGGAGCCG
>DATNCF010000067.1:0-2863 GCA_035571675.1 Burkholderiales bacterium
CGGGGCGGCGCAACGATGTGGTCATCGCCACCAAGTTCGGCCCGCTGGAATCGACGCCGCAGAACCCTGGCGGCACGCATCCCTGGGAACGCAGCGAGGCCAGCGCCCGCGGCATCGCCATCGCCGTCGAGGACAGCCTCAAGCGCCTCAACACCGACCGCATCGACCTCTACCAACTGCACTTCCCCGACTTCCGCTTTCCCGTCGAGGAAACGCTCACCGCGCTGGACAAGCTGGTGCGCGACGGGAAGGTGCGCGAAATCGGCTGCTGCAATTTCTCGGCCGAGCAATTGCGCGACGCCGCGCGCGTGGCCGACGCGCGCGGGCTGCGGCGCTTCGCCACCAACCAGTGTCCGCTCAACGTGCTGCAACGCGGCGCGCTCGCTTCCACCATGCCGGCCTGCGAGGAGCTGGGCACGGGCTTCATTCCCTACTACCCGCTGGCGAGCGGCGTGCTCACCGGCAAGTACAGGCGCGGCCAGGGCGCCGCCCCGGGCACGCGCCTCGCCGAGCAGGTGGACGAGGCATCACGCGGCCGCATTCTCTCGGCCAAGACCTTCGACCGCGTGGAAGCGCTGGAAGCCTACGCCCGCGAGCGGGGCCGCACGCTGCTGGAACTGGCCTTCGGCTGGCTGCTGGCCTTCCCGCGCACCGCTACCGTCATCGCCGGGGCGGCCAAGCCGGGGCAGGCGGCGCTGAACGCCAAGTCGGGCGGGTGGCGCATGACAGCTGAGGAGCGGGAAGAGATCACGCGCATCGCCGCGACCAAGGGATGAACACAAAAATTTGTTTAACTCACGCTGCTCGGACCTGCGCATTTCCGCGCTCGCAGAGACCGAACCAGCGGCCTACAAAATAAGCACCAAGAGCGCCAAGAGCCTGTCCGATGATGAAGCCCGGCGCATCTGCGGGCCGTATCCCCGAGAACGTGTCGGTCATGGATCGCGCCAGCGTCACCGCCGGATTGGCGAATGAAGTCGAGGCCGTGAACCAGTAGGCGGCGGTGATATAGGCGCCCACCGCATAAGGAACGCTAGGGGGCCGGTTTCGGGACACCGCCAGGATGACGAACACCAGCCCAAAGGTGGCGACAAATTCAGCCCAGGCCTGCGGCAGCCCTGATCTGATGTGAGTTGACGCCAACAGCAGCGGCTTGCCGAACATGGCATGCGCCATCACCGCACCCAGCAGCGCTCCGGCGATTTGAGCCGCGACATAGGCCGGTGTCTCGCGCCAAGGCAAGCCGCCCCGAGCGGCTTCAACCAGCGTCACCAGCGGATTGAAATGCGCTCCAGAGAGCGGCGCGAAAGCCATGATGAGCGCCACGAGGCCGGCGCCCGTCGCCAGCGTATTGGCCAGCAGCGCGACGGCGACATTGCCCTGCGCGAGGGTCTCACCCATGATGCCGGAGCCGATGACCGTGGCAAGCAGGAAGGCCGTGCCCAGCCCTTCGGCAACGGCCCTGCGAAACAGCGTCATGACACTCTCCCGATGTCCTGCAACTGCTTTTTCCATGTCATGGGGTCGAGGGTGTCCAGGGGCAGGCTGCGCAGAAGCCGCACTCGCCGCGCGATCTTCCCATACACCTCCGCGAACTTGGCCCGCTTGGCCTCGTCGCTCCCCTGCGCGGCAGCGGGATCTTCGAACCCCCAATGAGCGCTTACCGGTTGTCCCGGCCAGACCGGGCAGACCTCGCCCGCGGCGTTGTCGCACACGGTGATGATGAAATCCATGCGCGGCGCGCCTGCGGCGGCGAACTCGTCCCAACTCTTGCTGCGCAGGGATTCGGTCGCGTGGCCGTTGGCCTGCAGCAGTTCGAGGGTGAACGGGTTGACCTTGCCCGTCGGATGGCTGCCGGCGCTGAAGGCCCGGAACCGTCCCTGCCCGAGCTGATTCAGCAGGACCTCGGCCATGACGCTGCGGGCGGAGTTGCCCGTGCACAGGAACAGCACGTTGTAGGCACTGGCGGCCATGGTTCAGCCCGCCGGGCAACAGGCCTTGGGTTGCGCGGCGGGTGGCACGTTCGCATCCTCGCCGAACACCGGGATGGCTTCGAGGGTGTGATACGTTTCCCACGGCGTGCCCTGGGGATCGGTGATCCAGTATTTGTCCGACTTGGCGTAGCAGCAGGCCGCCTCGCGCTGCGCCAGCACGGGAGCCTGCGCTTCGATCAGGCGCACCCGCATCTCCTTCAATTCGGCATCCGACTCCACCTGGATGCCCACGTGATTGACACCCGGCTGATGCCCTCGCGCCGAAATCGCAAAGTTGATCCGGGGGTCATCCACCATCCACTTGGCGTAGTCCTCGCGCTCCACGCTCGGCCGCATCCCGAACAACGCGGAGTAGAAGCGGATGTTCTGCTGGATGTCATCGACCGCAACATGCATGTGAAAGCGTTTCATGCGGATTTCCTTTTGGATTTGGGTGGAGCACAGATCGGGAAGCACTGGTTGGCGTTGCCGCCGCAGCAGTTAAGCGTGAGGAATTCGAGCAGCGCATTCATGCGCCCGAAGTCGGCCGAGTAGATGAGCGAGCGCCCCTCGCGCCGGCACGCCACCAGCCCGGCGTGCTTGAGCTGGGTGAGGTGGAAAGACAGGGTCGGAGCCGGCAGGCCCATGCCGTCGGCAATCTGGCCGGCAGGCAGGCCTTCGGGGCCCGCCTGGACCAGCAGCCGGAAGATGCCGAGCCGTGACTCCTGGGCCAGCGCTTCCAGCGGGACGACCGCTTCTTTAATTTCCATATTTCCAAATATATGGAAATATAATCTCAACGTCAAGCCAGGAGTTGCGCAGCATTACCGCTCCTCCTTACTCTTCCATGGGGCCGTGGTCCTGCATCTCGGGGGCGGGCGGCTGCGCCA